>CBDUYP010000174.1:0-3026 GCA_965371485.1 uncultured bacterium | reverse complement strand
CGCCCTGGGCGGCATGGTCGGGGAGGAAATCTACATGGGAGATACCACAACCGGAGTTTCCAACGATCTGCAAAAAGTGACCGAGATTGCCCGCGCCATGATTTGTGAATACGGCATGAATGAAAAACTCGGCACCATCACCTTTGGCCAGAACCACAAGCAGCCTTTTCTCGGGAGGGATATTTTTGAGAATAAAGACTACAGCGAGGAGACAGCGAAAAACATCGATCTTGAAGTGAAAACTCTTGTGGATGAAGCTTATCAACGGGCAAAGAAATTATTAACGGAAAACAACGACAAACTCGAATTGATCGCGCAACGTTTGATCGAGAAGGAAATCGTCGATATTGATGCGACACGCGTTCTTCTCGGCATGAAACAATCCCCCGCCGCTTAACAGGCTAGGACAAAAAAACCTTGAATTCCTGCCAAGAATCTTATCGACAAAAATTTACAGTTCATCCCCGGAATTTTCGGCTCACTTTGGGCGAAGAGACAAGAATCATGGGGATCATCAACGTCACCCCGGACTCCTTCAGTCAGGACGGATGCATCACCAACCGCCGAGACTACACAAAGAATGCCGTTATGCTGGCGCGCAGGTTCATCCGTCAGGGCGCCGATATCCTTGATATCGGAGGAGAATCTACGCGGCCGGGATCACGCCGGATATCTGTTAAAGAAGAAATCCGCCGTATCATTCCCGCGGTCGATATTCTTTCCAAAAACATAAAGATCCCCATCTCCGTCGACACATATAAACCGACGGTTGCCAAATATGCCCTGGATGCCGGGGCCAGCATGATCAATACGATTAAGGGGGTTAAGCCGGAAAAATCCCTTTTAAAAATGATCAAACATTATGATGCCGCGATTGTCCTGATGCATATCCACGGCACTCCCCGGACGATGCAAAGAAAGATTGTCTACAAAAATCTCGTGCGCGAAATTTATGACGAACTTAAGAATTCCATAGAAATTTGCTTGGAAATCGGCATTAAATCAGATAAAATCATAATTGATCCGGGTATCGGCTTCGGAAAAGCCTGCGAACACAATTTAGAAATATTAAACCGCTTAGAAGAATTTAAGGCCTTACAGTATCCTATTCTCATAGGAACTTCGCGTAAATCTTTTATCGGAAAAGTGTTAGGCAAAGATTTCCGGCACCGGCTCTTTGGAACGGCAGCCACTGTTTGTTCCGGAATTCTAAAGGGTGCCCATATGATCCGTGTTCACGATGTCAAGGATATAAAAGACACCGTTAAAATGACGGACGCCATTATAAACACATCTAAGTCTGGTTAACTATGCCATTTGTCATCTGGTCAACCGTAAAACCCGTCATGGAAATTATTATCCTGTGGGCGGTTTTTTATCGTATTCTTGTGTTCTTTGAGGGCACCCGTTCTTTTCAGGTCCTTAAAGGGATAACGTACCTTATCATCGCCTTTCTCCTCTCGCAGATGTTAGGCTTTGATACCCTTAACTGGTTATTAACCCATCTCTTTGCCATATCCATCATCGCGGTCCTTATCATCTTCCAGCAGGAATTACGGCTCGGACTGGCCCGTTTGGGACAACAGCATTTGTTCAGTGTTGCCCTCGAAGAATCCGAGATCATGGCCATCGTCGAAGAAATGACATCCGCCGTGTACAAACTCTCAAAGAACAGGGTGGGGTGCCTCATGGCCATCGAGAGGGAGGCCAAACTCAAGACATACATCGAAAGCGGGGTCGCCATTGACGGAAAAATATCCTCTGAGTTGATTCAGAGTATCTTTATGTCCTCATCGCCTTTGCATGACGGAGGATTAATTACAAGAGAGGACCGTGTGGTGGCCGCATCATGTTTATTCCCCTTATCCGATAATCCCAATTTCAGCAAGATTATCGGGACCCGGCATCGCGCGGCCCTGGGACTGACCGAACAAACGGATGCCATTGTTGTAATGGTCTCCGAACAAACAGCCGAGATCTCTGTGGCTGCCGACGGCCGCTTTATTCCCGTGGTAAGCCGGGAACGTCTCGTCAATATTCTGAAAAATCTTTTATTAGGGGAAAGCAAACCCCGTAAAAGCACATGAAAAAATGGTTTACTCACAATTTAGGTCTTAAATTGATTGCCCTGGGATTGGCCACTATTACGTGGATTTATGTCAACGGGGAAATATTAAAATAGTAGGGACAGGTCCTGCCAGAGGCAGCCTGTCCCTACGCATTCACCATGCCGAAACTTGGAATTAACATTGATCATGTCGCGACACTGCGTCAGGCGCGGGGAGGATGTGAGCCTGATCCGATTCAGGCGGCGAAAATCTGTGAAAAAGCAGGCGCAGACAGTATTGTCTGTCACCTTAGAGAAGACCGCCGGCACATCAACGACCGCGATGTACGCCTCCTGCGTAAAATTGTCACAACACGCCTCAATCTCGAGATGTCTCTCAGCAAGGAAATCGTGCGTGCGGCGTGTGCCATCCGGCCTGACCAGGCCACACTCGTTCCGGAACGGCGACAGGAAATCACCACCGAAGGGGGTCTCAATGTCATCAAATATTTCCGAAGAATTCAGCAGACAGTCGCGCTATTAGAAACGAAGGGAATTGAGACCGCCATCTTTATTGATCCTGTCAAAGCTCAAATCAAAAAGGCAAGCATGAGTGGTGCCTCCATGATTGAACTGCACACGGGACGATACGCTGATGCCAAAACCAAAGCGGCCAAGACCCGCGAGCTGAACACATTAAGAAAAATGACCCACTACGCCCGGGATCTCGGGTTGATTGTTAATGCCGGACACGGACTCAAATATCATGACACGCGCGCGGTGGCCCGTATTCCCGGCATCGAAGAATTAAACATCGGGCATTCTGTCATTTCACAGGCTGTTTTTACGGGACTCGATAAAGCTGTCCGGGAAATGGTTAAATTGGTTCATTAATGAAAGTGCTCGGAACCGGAATTGACATTGTTGAGATTGAAAGAATCGAAAAGGCGATCGAACGGTGGGGGGATCGTTTCCTGTC
>CBDUYP010000173.1:0-3031 GCA_965371485.1 uncultured bacterium | reverse complement strand
ACTTATTGCAAGCGTTAAAGACCAGCGGCGGTTTATTTGTCAGATCGAATTTGATATTCAGGTAGAGGAGAAGATTTTATCAATTTATGAGTCGCAGAAAAAAGATGTTGGCGGCGAATCCGATAAACTTACCGAGGAACTGGAATTGGTGTCCGCTGAGCTTGAGGAGACGCGGTGTTTTCTGAATGCCTTGAAGACAGAGGAAAGTGATGCGGGGCGTCAGTTGGACAGGCTTAATCAGGATTTTGAATTGAGCCGGCTTAAGATTAAAGAGAAGCAGGATGTGATTTCCTTAAAAGCGGAGGAGCGTGAGGAAATAAGTGTTGAGATTGCCCAGCTTGAGGCAGAGATTTCTTCTCTTGAAGATAAAAAAGATGATTATTCTGAGAATATGAGAATGTTCACCGAGGCGATGAATAACAATCTGGAAGAAATAAAGCGTCTTGAGAATGAAAACACGGAACTCATGAACAAGAAGGAACAATTCGCGAAAGACAGTGAGGCGTGCCGCGAAAAAATGATCCAAATCAGAGAGAAGAAGGCATCTTTACGCGATGTCGGGGAGGAATATACAAGGCAAAAAGACGGGATTGTCCGGAAAATTGACAGTACCCGTGCTGATATCACGGCTCATAGCAGTGAGGCAGAGGAGATCAAGAATACGATTCATGACCAACAATTCAGCGAACAGAAAGTGGGTTTTAAGGAAAAAGAAATCAGAGACAGGCTTTGGCAGACGTATAAGCTTGATTTGAATGATATCCGTGTTGAAGAATCGCAAGAGGCCGGAGTCCCTCGCGAAGAGGGCGCTGCGTCAGTTGTCGAGGAGGGTAATCCGAAAGAATGGCAGGCTGAGATTGAACGTTTGCGCAAACGGTGTGATTCTTTCGGGTCGGTGAATTTGGTGGCGATTGAGGAATTCGATGAATTGCGTGAGCGGTTTGAGTTTTTGACGAAACAGCAGAGTGATCTTATGACAGCTAA
Organism: uncultured bacterium; assembly: GCA_965371485.1. GTDB lineage: Bacteria > Omnitrophota > Gorgyraeia > Zapsychrales > JANLHA01 > CBDUYP01. Next base: position 2,047 of record CBDUYP010000173.1, on the reverse strand, counting down.
AGAAACATTGCATCAAACCATCCGCAAAATCAACCGGCAGACCCGGCAGATGTTTATGGATACCTTTACCAGGGTGAGCGAAGAATTCCGTATCTATTTTCGTATGCTTTTCGGCGGCGGGGATGCTCAGTTGGTCCTGCTTGATCCGGAGAATGTTTTGGAATCCGGCATTGAGATTATTGCCAGACCTCCTGGGAAAAAACTGCAGAATATCAGCCTTCTTTCGGGCGGGGAAAAATCTTTGACAGCCATTGCCCTGATTTTCGGGGTCTTTAAGGTTAATCCGAGTCCTTTCTGCGTTTTGGATGAGATTGATGCGGCGTTAGATGAATCCAATACAGGGCGTTTCAGTTACTTGTTAAAGGATTTTGCCAAAATCGCCCAGTTCATCATTATTACGCATAGTAAAAAGACCATCGCTAACGCGGATGTCATGTACGGGATTACGATGCAGGAAACAGGGATCTCAAAGCTCGTATCCGTGAAATTCGCAGATAGCAAACAAAAACCCCCGCAAAGGCAGGAAGACCTCGTCGGAGTTTAAGCCGAGTTTATTTTATTTTTTCCGCTGAATTTAGCGATATACATGGCCTTGTCGGCTTGGGTGATTAATTCTTCCGGGGTAGAGGCGTCTTGTGGGAAAGCGGCCAAACCGATGCTGACGGTGATGTGGATGTTTTTGCCGTGAGGAGAAACCCGGGGGAAGGGGTGATCCGCTATCGTTTTCCGAAGCCTTTGGGCAATGTCCAGGGCCTGTTCTTTTTGAGTTTGTCCCAGGATCATCGAGAATTCCTCCCCGCCGTATCGGCAGACATAATCCACCTCCCGTGAGGATTCCTTTAAAATTCGCGCAAGTTCCTTTAAGATGACGTCACCGTGCTGATGGCCGCAGTCATCATTCAGTTTTTTGAAATTATCAACATCGATCATAAGTAAACTTAGCGGATTTTCTGCCTTTTGCGTTTCCTGAATTTCCCGGATGAGTTGTTCCTGAAAGAATCCGTGATTCCAGAGTTCCGTGAGGGAATCCGTATGGCTTTTATGAACAACCATTTCATAGAGATGTGAGTTTTCAATAGCGAGTCCTGCCTGATTCGCCAGCATCGTAAAAATTTTAATATCTTCCTCGGAAATGGATTTTTGTGTATAGATGTTATCAGCAACAATAAGTCCGTTAACCGTGTTCCTGGTCCTCAGAGGCATAATGATGAGTTCGTTTGTCTTGAAAGCCTTCAGCAGAGGATCATGGGAATATTCGTGGATTTCCTTCGAAGAAAGATGCCAGGGTGTTCCTCTGTGATAAGCCTTTGTTAATAAGAGGGGGCTGTCTTTGTGCAGCGGTAATTTTAATTCTTTCAAAGATTTGTAAAGAGATGAATCTGTTACGCTTAGCGGAACCCTTTCCGCTTGAATGAGATCATCTAAATTTTGTTTAGAGCTTTCAATGTATTCCCAGATTTTACCCGCGTGCTCGCCGGATTCCGGGCCGATGGCCATCTTGCATTCAAGACTTCGCGATTTGGGGTTGGGGAGGAAAAGAAGAGCGCGATTGTATCCGAGTCCCGAGTGCGATGTGACGCCGGTCAGGATGATGTACAGGATATGCTTCAATTCAAGGGTCATGCGCATGGCACAACTCACCTCGTAAAGGACGTGGAGTTCCTTTTGAGTGTGCTCAAAAGAAGGTTCATCGGGGATGTTCTGTTCCATGCGATGAAAGATAGCATTTTTGGGGGTCGATGTCAAGGGAAGCATTTTTATAAAAAATTTATACCAAATATGATGTAACCGTATTGCTCTCAATATGTTATGACTTTACCCGAAAGGGAGCGCTTTCTTGACACTCCGTATTCTGTATGTTATACTTTAGCGTTTCCGCAGGGTTAACAGTATGATGGAAAGAATTTTGACATATATAAATTGGGTGGACATCCTTATGGGATGTATTTGTATCCGGTGTCTTTATGTCGGTGCAAAAAACGGTTTGGTGGTTTCCCTGTTTAAACTTTTCGCCGTGATCTCTGCCGCATGGATCACGTTGCATTAT
>CBDUYP010000172.1:0-3063 GCA_965371485.1 uncultured bacterium | reverse complement strand
ATTGAAATACTTAACCCTTGCGGTAAATCACGCGCAGAGATAACAATCTCCCCCTCACGAACCTGATCAACCGTTCCGGCATATTCACATTTATTGCCGATCTCTTCTGACAACAAAACCTTTACCTTCTTATGAATAACTCTTAAAAAATCTTTTTCACTCTTCAACAGCCGATCAAGCCCGGGTGAAGACACCTCCAGGATATAATCGTCGCTGAGCATACTGTCTTCTTCAAGTTTCACGGAAATCCTTTTATTCACGGCCGCGCACTCCTCAATCGTAATCCCCCCTTGCGGCTTATCGACAAATATCCGGATCACAAAACGCGCCCTCTGGCGTCCCACCTCAACGCCCACTAAGTCTATGGCGTCTTTTTCTAATAAACTTGCAACCAACTGCTCAACGTCCGCGCACAACTCTTCGTTCATAAAACTAATCTCTTTATCAATTCTGCGACAGCACGATCCTTGTTGAAACACTCTGTCTCCCCTGTCTCCCTGTCTTTGATCTCAACCTTGCCTTCCTTGAGCGTTCGTTTACCGATAACAATGCGCTTAGGGATACCGATGAGATCCGCATCATTAAACTTCCGTCCCGCACTTTCATCCCTGTCATCCATCAAGGCCTCAAAACCGGCCTCTTTAAGGCCATCCCTATACTGATGGGCTAAGGCCATGGTTTCGTCGTCGCTCGCTTGTAAAGGAAGGATCTCAACATCAAAAGGCGAAACCTCTTTAGGCCAAATGATTCCTTTCTCATCATGATGCTTTTCAATAATAGCAGCAACCACGCGGCTTACGCCAATGCCGTAACATCCCATAATAATGGGTTTTTGTTTGCCCTCTTTATCCAGAAAAACCGCTCCCTGAATTTGACTGTATTTTGTCCCCAATTTAAAAATGTGTCCGACTTCAATAGCAGGATGAGGCTTCATCTTCTTTCCACAATCGGGACAAACGGCCTTCTCTTCCATGTCTCCTCCTTCAAAATCACAAGAAGAACAACAGGGAACAAGGTCTTCCCCGATATCTGCCGGAACCATAAACTCATGCGACACATCCCCCCCCATGGCCCCGGAATCAGCCGGAATGATACCAACCTTTAAACCGCAACGCCGGAATATTTTCTTGTAAGCCTCATACATCAATTGATAATTTTTATCCAGTCCTTCCTGGTCATGATCAAAACTATAAGCATCTTTCATGATAAATTCACACGCCCGCACGATTCCAAAACGGGGACGCAACTCATCTCTGAACTTTGTTTGAATCTGATAAAGTGTTACCGGCAACTGCCGATACGATTGAATATAACCTTTAACAAGCTCTGTAATGATTTCTTCATGGGTCGGACCGAGACACATCTCCCGACCGCGGTTCCCCTTGAATTTGATCATAACATCATCTAGAACCTGATCCCGTCCTGTCTTTTTCCAAATATCGATAGGATGCATACAGGGCAAAAACAATTCCTGCGCGTCAATGGCATTCATCTCTTCCCGGATGATGTTTTCAACGCGGGTCAAGACGCGTAAACCCAACGGCAAATAAGAATAAATTCCTGCACTCAGCATATTCACGAGCCCCGCGCGCAGCAAAAGCTGATGGCTTACCGCCTCTGTCCCGGCGGGAACTTCCTTCATTGTTGGAATAAAATATTTCGACCAAAGCATTTATGCGAAGAATCCTTCCGGGAGTGCTACGTGACGTTTCGCGAATTTTGGAAGAAAGGCCGGTTTATGGCGGGTCATCTCCCAACTCCCACTGATTTTACCGTCATCGCTCAGGCTCTCCTGTTTAAAAGCAAAAACATCATCCAGGATAATTTCATCCTTTTCTTTATCATAAACAACGTCTGTAATATTGGCAATGCGGCGGACACCGTCTGCGAAAAGCTCAATATGAACGATAAAATCGATCGCACGAGCGATCTGTTTGCGGATCTCTTCGGTGCTTAACTGGATACCCGACATCAGCATCATGGTGACCATCCGGTTAAAGCAATCTTCAGGAGAATCCGCGTGAACAATCGCAAGGGACCCGGAATGCCCGCTGGAAATCGCCTGGATGAGATCAAGAACTTCTTCGGAACGGACCTCCCCGAGAATAATGCGGTCCGGCCGCATACGCAATGAATTCACGAAAAGTTCCCGGATACCGATAATACCCTTCCCTTCGATATTCGCAGGCCTGGACTGCAACGCCACCCAATGCTTCTGCATCAGCCTCAGTTCGGGAGTATCTTCGATGGTAATGATCCTCTCCTCTTCAGGAATATGGCGGGATAAAACATTAAGCGTTGTTGTTTTTCCCGTCCCGGTCGCCCCGCAAAAAACAACATTCAATTTCGCCTTCATGGAAGCGATCAAAAGGGCCGCCATCTTTTTATCCATTGTCTGGCGGGTCAACAAATCATCAACCGTCCCGATATCCGCGGCAAACTTTCTTATCGTCATAACCGGTCCTGTCAGGGAACAAGGCGGTAAAATAACATTCACACGCGATCCATCAGCCATGGAGAAGTCAACATAAGGGGAAGATTCATCAACACGCCTGCTCGATCCTGAAGCAGCCAGAATTTTATGGATCGTATGCAACAGCTGTGAATTGCTGTTAAATTTAATATCCGTTAATTCAATCTTCCCGTGTTTCTGTACATAAACCGTGTCCGCACCGTTAATCATAATCTCGGTGACATCATTATCTTCCATCAAAGGGCGAATCGGCCCTAAACTGACCACGGCGCTGACAATATCCCGAATAAGAAGAACCCGCGTTTCCATGGGCAACTCGAGTTGCTGATCAGAACACAACTCGGTTATGGCCTTATCCACAAAGATCCTTAATTGATCTTCAGGCATCTTATCTTTAACTTTAAGAAAATCAGTCTTATAAATCAAATATTGATGAATTCTATCTCTTATTTCATCACCGGCCATGGTCAATCCCTTTCTTTACAAAATCCGCAATATTGTCAATCCAGCCGACTTGAACAATATCATTATAAAAAACAAAAACCATCAAGCACATGAGTAAACTGAACCCGACCCGTGACAAGCCATCC
>CBDUYP010000171.1:0-3067 GCA_965371485.1 uncultured bacterium | reverse complement strand
GGGCGGCTTATTGTTGGCGTTTCTTTCGGGAATATTAAGTTTCTTTCTTCTGTTTTTCAAAAGGATATTTAAATTTTTCAAAAAACATACAAGATTCATTATAATAACCCTGTTATCTCTTTTTTTCATAGGGTCAGGATTGATCATCGTCATGATGAAACAGACAAAACCGACATTTGATAAAAAGATTATTATCCTCGGCATGGATGCCCTGAGTCCCGGGGTGATCGAGCCGCTTATCGCCGACGGGAGATTAAAGAATTTCGCGCGTTTAAAACAAGCCGGTGATTATCGCCGTCTTCAAACGACCACCCCACCCCAATCCCCTGTTGCCTGGAGTGCCTTTGCCACGGGACAGAATCCCGGGAAGAACGGCATATTTGGTTTTATTACGCGCGACGCGAAGAACTATCAATTGCGTCTGTCTCTTTCCGACACCAGGACAGGAAAAGCCAAGCCTGTGATAAAAAGTAAACGTTTCTGGCAATATACATCCTCCAGAAAAATTCCGACGGTTATTTTGGGTTGTCCCATGACTTTTCCGCCTGATAAAGTTTACGGAAAGATGCTTTCCGGGATGGGGGTGCCGGACATCCTCGGCACAGAAGGGACGTTTTCTTTTTACACGTCACAACAAAAGGAAGACGCAGCAACAACCGGGGGAAAGGTGTTTTATGTAAAGAAAGCACCGCTTATTTTGACATATCTTCAGGGGCCTAAAGTGGCCGGCCTCACAGGCAAGGCAGAGAACGCAAAGATTCCGCTTAAGATAAACATCCGCAGTGATCAGGGTGTTATTCTTGAGTATCAAAATAAAAAAGTCAGTTTAAACCAAGGACAATGGAGTGACTGGCAGGCCGTGACCTTTGACGCGGGATTTTTTAAAAAAATAAAAGGAGTCTTTAAATTTTATTTGAGTGCAACGACTCCGGAATTTCATCTTTATGTCAGCCCGATCAATCTCGATCCGCGCCAACCGCTTTTCCCGATATCCTACCCGAGAGGATACAGCCGGGAGCTTGTTGATGACATAGGTTTGTATCACACACAAGGGATGCCTTTTGATACGTGGGGCCTGAATGAAAATCGTCTTAGTGAAGAGGCCTTCCTGAATCAAGCTAATGACGTTCTTAAGGAAAGAGAAGCCCTGCTGGATCTTGAGTTAAGGCGTTTGGACAAGGGGATATTTTATTTTTATTTTGAATCCACGGATATCATACAGCATATGTTCTGGCGTTATATTGATGTGAAGCATCCGTTGTATGAAGCGGATGCTCCCCGGGAATACAAAGAGATCATCACGACGTGGTATGAGAAGATGGACAAGATATTAGGGCGGGTTTTAGAGGAAATAGGTGAGGATGATATTCTGATGGTTTTATCGGATCATGGCTTTGATACGTTCCGCCGGGCCGCGCATGTGAACACTTGGCTACGGGAACAGGGATATCTCGAATTAAAGGATCCCGCGGCGTTAAGCGGAGCCCCTTTGCTTAAAAGTATTGATTGGGCAAAGACAAAGGCTTATGCGATCGGTTTCGGGGCGGTTTATATTAATGAAAAGGGCAGAGAAGGCCGGGGGATTGTTCCCGCGGGCATGGAAAAGGAAAAGTTAACCGACGAGATAGCCCGAAAATTAGAGCAATGGATTGATCCGAAATATAAGGAACGCGTTATTCTTAAAGTTTACAAACAGGAAGAGGTTTTTAAAGGGCCGTATCAGGCGCAGGCTCCTGATCTAATCATTGGTTTTAATGCCGGATACAGGGCCTCCTGGCAGACGGCCTTAGGGGATGTGCCCCGGGACGTGATGGAAGATAATTTGCGGAAGTGGTCCGGATCGCATTTGTTCGACGCGCGTCTTGTAGACGGCGTCTTTTTCTCGAACAGACCGGTAAACAAGGAGCATCCCTCTATCATCGATGTAGCCCCGACGATCTTAAAGTTATCCGGATTTACAAAAGAAGAGTTGAAATCCTTCGATCTCGATGGTGAGCCGTTGTTCTAAGCATAAAAATTTCCACCAAAGGGGGAAATTTTTAACGCGCCTTGTAAAATAGGCGCAGCGGCGCCTATTTTAGCCACGAAGCAACGTGCGAGGGGGGAATGCGGTACATGACGAAGATAGCGGCGATGAGGTCATTATTTTTTCCTGTGGTATGCGGATTCAGGAATTCCCAGACGATTTTCTTGTCAGGTGTTACTTCAAAGGCCCTTCCTGTATTTGTTTCCACGATAAGCGTATTCCCGTTTTTAAGGCGCGCGTTCGTTCCGTGTGTGTCCGTGTAAAATCCTTTGTCTTTGTATTCCCAGAACATCTCTTTGGTAAACGGATCAAATTCCATCACCCTTGACTGCTCCTTACTCCCGCCGAAATGATTGTCAAAGATAAGGATATGGCCGTTATCGAGAAAATCAGGGTCATGCTGGCCCTGGAACCATATCTTGGGACCGAGTATCCAGACGATCTCTCCTATGGACGGGTCAATAACGGCAATGGTGCTGATGGTCAGCATGCACAACAGGATATTACCTTTTTTAAAAATGACAGGATTCCGGGATTGAAGTTTACCGTCTAAAATCTTCAAGGTGTTGGTGTGATAAATGTCTTCGCCGCCGTTTAAGGCAATGCCCAGGACCCTTTGGAAAACGGATTGAACGGCCGGGTTGCGGGAATTTTTCATCATCTGCAAGACAGAGAGTTTTTTTATCAATGTTCCATCGGACGATAACATCAGTATCGCGTTATCCAGAACCGAGATATCTTTTCGCAAAGCAACCGTCTCTTCGGTCAAGGTATAAACATTGCCGTTTTCGTCAAGACTTATGGCGTGGTGGGTTTTGACTTTACGGGACCACAGCAGGTTCGAATTTTTATCCATCTTAATGATGCCGCCGTCGTGATAGATGGCTAACAGATCACCATTTTCAAAGAGGTAAACATCTTCCCAAAAAGGCGTTGTGCCTTCTTCAAACCCGTCGGAGTCAGGCCAGATCCGGTTGATATCATACGCCCATTCATGCAGCAGGTGACCTTTCATATCGATCAAATAAGCGGATGCCGTAT
>CBDUYP010000170.1:0-3073 GCA_965371485.1 uncultured bacterium | reverse complement strand
GAGGTCGCCTGTGGCCGGGCATTCATTCCGGCTAATATCAACCATCCGGAAATTGAGCCCATGATCATCGGCCGCAATTTTCTTGTTAAGATCAATGCCAATATCGGAAATTCCGCCATCTCGTCCAGCATAGCCGAGGAAGTTGAAAAAATGGTCTGGGCCACACGCTGGGGCGGGGACACGGTTATGGACCTTTCCACCGGCGAAAACATCCATGAAACCCGCGAGTGGATTATCCGCAATTCTCACGTTCCCATCGGAACCGTACCGATTTATCAGGCCATGGAAAAGGTCGACGGAAAGGCTGAAGCACTGACATGGGAAATTTACCGCGATACCCTCATTGAACAGGCCGAACAGGGCGTTGATTATTTCACCATCCATGCCGGTGTGCTGCTTAGGTATATTCCGTTGACAGCCAAAAGAATGACCGGGATTGTCTCACGGGGCGGAGCCATTCTCGCAAAATGGTGCCTGGCGCATGAAAAAGAAAATTTTCTCTACACCCACTTTGAAGACATATGCGAAATCATGAAGCAATATGACGTCGGATTCTCTCTCGGCGACGGTCTTAGGCCCGGAAGCATCGCGGATGCCAACGACGAGGCCCAGTTTGCCGAATTAGAAACATTGGGAGAGTTAACCCGGATCGCGTGGAAACATGATGTCCAAACCATGATTGAAGGACCGGGCCATGTCCCGATGAATAAAATCAGAGAAAATATGGATAAACAATTGACGATCTGTCAGGAAGCGCCGTTTTATACATTGGGGCCGTTAACCACGGATATTGCCCCCGGATATGATCACATCACCTCGGCCATCGGCGCGGCCATGATCGGCTGGATGGGAACAGCCATGCTTTGTTACGTCACCCCCAAGGAACATCTCGGTCTCCCTGACAAAAAAGATGTCAAAGACGGAATCATCGCTTACAAAATTGCCGCGCATGCCGCGGACCTGGCCAAGGGACACCCTGGCGCGCGCGAATGGGACGATGCCATCTCAAAAGCTCGTTTTGAATTCCGCTGGCAGGATCAGTTTCACCTCGGGTTGGATCCTGAAACAGCCGTAGATTTCCATGACCAAACCCTTCCGGGAGAAGGCGCCAAATCCTCACCTTTCTGCTCCATGTGCGGCCCAAAATTCTGCTCCATGAAAATCACGCAGGAAGTGCGGGAAGATAACCTTCAGCATCAAAAAATTCAAGTGAAATAAAAGGTAGGGGCGTGACTTACGCGGACTGGACTCCGTCGGGGAAAAAGGCGGGGTGATTGTTTTCGACAAAGACTTCCAGAACCTCTTTTAAACTCTGCAGTTCCTCCAATGCCTTGCGCTGATATTCTTTGGTCTCGGCAAGCATTTTTGGAAAAAGTTCCCGGTAATATTCGATTCCGTTCAATAAATTCGTTTTAAATTCATTGAAATATTGCAACTGCCTTTTCGTCGGGACAGGAGCGCATTCTTTAACTTCTTTAACAAGATAATCAACGTATATTTTCAATTCCTTGATAAACATATTCGGGCGGTACACGGCATTTAAAATGCTTCGCTTGCCGTAAATATGCTCCACAATCTCGCGCAATGACACGATCTGGGAAAAATACGCCAGGTTTGGCCCCGGGCAGATGGCAGGAAAACGCTTGCCTTTCGTTACGATATCATATTTAATACGGATGCTCTCGCCGAGATCATGACAGATGCACGCCTTGCGGACAATCTTGTCATGTTCCTTTTTATACTCACTTCTCGTCATGCCCTGTGCGGCCAATTGTTCCAGTTTCAGCTTCTGATAAAGCCGTGAAGCGGTACAAATCGGTTTTTCCGTGAATTCGGTATTACTGACAAGATGGCCTTTAGGACAGGCGCTCCCGGGACGTCCTATTTGAACACGCCGCTCTTTTTCTGCATCACTCCTGCTCCCCCTCAGGTTATTAAAGGGAACCCCGAGAGGGGAAACATCACTCAGATAAATGTCACCTTCGCCGGCAGATGCCAATTTATCCAACGTCTCCTCATTAACACCTGTAGCCTCCGGGCAGAGAAGAAAAGGGGTTCCCCATCCTGTCCCGTCGATATTGTAATACGCATACAAGAAACGGTCTTCTTTGGCGGTTCCGATCCCTCCCTGAGCGGTTATCTTCAGTTCATGCGGTTTGGTAAACGGAGTTTTGTTTTTTAATTCCAGGGCATGATTATAAACTTCATGCAATTTCGTGATCAGTTCATTTCTCCTGTTTTTAAATTCTTCGAGAATTGGCCCCATCAGATGGCCGGTCGTGGCAAAAGCATGTCCGCCGCAATTGAGTCCGGACTCAACGCGGTATTCCGACACCCAAAGCCCTTTTTTCGCGAAGACCTTTCCCTGAATCAGGGAGGAACGGTAATCGCTCACCTTAAGAATGAGCTTCTTTTTAATAAATCCCGCGGCATCCGCGTAAAAATCTTTAAATTCTTTTACATAGTTGTACAAGCGCTGATTAATGCCGGCTGAAAAAATAAGGGCCGATTGCAGTGTGCTTTGGGCATATCCGCGAAGGACAGAAAGAGCATCAGAATCTTCCGGAGGGAGAGGGGTGCCGTCACTGCGCTCACGGGGACGATCTATTTTGGTCATAATATTGACATCAATACTGCCCGTCTGCATAGAATCCCGCAACTGCTTCTGCAGTTCTTCTTTCATTTTTGGATCAGTGGTTTCAAGCATTTTGTTATAAACGTCCTTCAGCGGGGAGGATTTCGCAAGAAGTTCAAAGTATTTTGTGATCTCGCTGCCGGCTTCAAAGGGGGAGGATTTAACTTCCGCGAATTGTTTCTTAACGATACGGTCGATCAGGTTTAGATAGGCGGTTGTCCTCCTGGCGCGATAGTCTTCTTCCTGTTTTGTAATGGGGACATACGTTTCGCCTGTCTGCCCACAGTAATATTCGCGCATTTGTTCCATGAGGGCATCATCGAGGATGGAGATAACAGAGGAAATCCCGTATCTTGCTACCTTAATGGGGGTGTCAATGGTAAAACTCGTTCCCATGACCGGAATGTGAAATGAATGGACATTTTTCATAATGGCCAT
>CBDUYP010000169.1:0-3092 GCA_965371485.1 uncultured bacterium | reverse complement strand
AAGGAAGAGCAGCATGCCGTTATCCTGGCCCATTCCTATGTCTCTCCTGAAATCATCTATGGCGTGTCGGATTTTGTCGGTGATTCTTATGCCCTGAGCAAGAATGCCCTGACCACCGACGCCAAGAAAATCATCTTTGCAGCTGTCCGTTTTATGGGCGAAACCGCGCAGATCCTCAATCCCCACAAAGAAGTCCTTGTCCCGGCATCCATGGACGGCTGTACACTGGCGGATTCCATCACCGCCTCACAGGTTCGCCAACTTCGCCGCGAATATCCCGGATACACCTTTGTCTGCTACATCAACACCACCGCCGCGGTCAAGGCAGAGTGTGACGTTTGCGTGACTTCGGCAAATACCTACGATATCGTGGAGAAAATCCCCAACGACAAAATCTATTTCCTACCTGATAAATTGATGGGACAGAATCTGGCCAAGGCCATGGAGGCGCGCGGGGTTAAGAAGGACATCCGTTTTTGGGACGGAACATGTTACGTCCACGAAGAATATGATGTCGAACAAATTTTTAAAATCCGCACGGAATATCCCAACGTCAAGGTTGTCAGTCATCCCGAATGTCATCCCCGGGTATGTCGTATCTCGGACTACGTCGGGAGCACGTCGCAGATGCTGAAATATATGCGGGAGTCAGAGGCCAAAGAATTTCTTATGCTGACGGAATGCGGCCTGTCTTCGCGGTTGCAGGCGGATTTTCCGGACAAAAAATTTGTCGGGTCATGCACATTATGCCGTTACATGAAATCCAATACCCGAAAAGACATTTTACGTGTCTTTAAAAATCCCGCCGATCGTGACCGCATTGTGCTTGATGAGGTGACACGCCAAAATGCCCTGAAGTGTGTTGAGGCGATGTTTTATTACACAAAGTCGTAGCGCGAAATAATCCTAGAATGTCGACAGATACCAAACATATCGTTGAAACACAATATTTTACATGCTGTGAGCCTCCGGGTGAGCTTGTGCTTAAAAGCGGGGAAAAGCTCGGGCCCATCACCATGGCCTATGAAACGTACGGGCAACTCAATAAAGAAAAATCAAATGCCATCCTGATCTTTCATGCCTTAACCGGTGACGCCCATGCAGCCGGTTTCCACGAAGGGGATAAGAAACCGGGATGGTGGGACGGCATGATCGGCCCGGGCAAGGCCTTTGATACGGATAAATATTTCATAATCTGCCCGAACTGCATCGGCAGCTGCAAAGGAAGCACAGGGCCGGCTTCAACCAATCCTAAAACCGGAAAGCCTTACGGACTGAGTTTTCCGGTTATCACCTTCGACGACATGGTGGTCGCGCAAAAATCGCTGATCGATCATCTCGGTATCAAAAAATTACTTTCAACGTCCGGAGGCTCCATGGGAGGTCTGCAGGCGCTCAAGTGGGCGGTGCTTTATCCCGAATATGTGCAATCCGTGATCGTGATTGCGTGCAATCACCGCCACACGGCTCAACAGATCGCCCTGCACGAGGTATGCCGTCAGGCGATTATGTCCGACCCCGACTGGAAGAACGGGGATTACTATGGAAAATCCATCCCCGCGCGCGGCCTGGCCCTTTCCCGAATGATCGGACACATTACTTACATGAGTGAAAAATCCATGGATGAAAAATTCGGACGAAAGTTAATAAAGAAAGAAAAGGTGGGGTATGATTTCTCCCATGATTTTGAGGTGGAAAGTTATCTCAAATACCGCGGAGACAGCTTTGTCCAGCGTTTCGATGCCAATACCTATCTCTATCTGACCAAGGCCCTGGATTATTTTGACCTTGCCGAAGACGGGAGCCTGACAAAGACATTCCAAAATACAAAGGCAAGTTTCCTGGTGATCTCATTCTCCTCGGACTGGCTGTATCCCGCGTACCAAAGCAAGGAACTCGTGAAAGCTCTAAAAGTCAATGATCTGGACGTATCGAATGTCGAGATCAATACGAACTATGGGCATGATGCCTTTCTCATCGAAGTAGACGGGCAGTCACGTCTGATCTCCCACTTTCTGTCCCGTGTTGCCAAGGAAAACAGTTAATCATGCCAGAAGATCTTACAGCAAAAACCCGGCTGGATCACAAGATCATTGCTGATCTCATCAAGCCGAATTCACGCGTACTCGATTTGGGCTGCGGAGGCGGGGAACTATTATCTTTTCTTATCAATCATAAAGGATGCCGAGCAACCGGCATCGAGATTGATGAGAAAGCGATCTATCACTGCGTTGCCAAAGGGTTAACCGTCTCTCACGGGGATATCAATTCCGGCCTCGACGATTATTCGGATAAACGGTTCGATTATGTCATCCTCAACGAAAGCCTGCAGGAGATCATGAATCCCCAGACCGCTATCCTCGAAGCCCTGCGCGTAGGCAAGCACGTTATCGTCGGGATCCCGAACTTTTGCCATATCACGGCGCGTTTTCAAATATTCTTTAAAGGAAGGGTTCCGGTGACAAAGGAATTGCCGTATGAATGGTACAATACGCCCAACCTGCGTTTTTTCAGTTTGAAAGACTTCCGGTCCTTTTGTAAGGTTCAACGTATTACGATCAAGGCGCATAAGGCCCTGGACATTTCCAGGGAAGTCACGTTTCTGCCGAATTTATTCGCGCATGTCGGAATATTCTTGTTGGAGAAATAAATGCCCTACATCAATCTTAAGCTCATCGGAAAGCTGACGAAAGAGCAAAAAGAAGAGATCGCCAAACAGTTTTCAGCAACCTTGCTCAAGGTTGCCGATAAGCCCAAAGAGCACACTTATCTCGTTAGTGATGAAGTCTCAGGAGAGAATTGGGCGGTCGGCGAGAAGTTCTTTGGTTAACGCCTGACATTCTTGTGGGAGCCGTCGCAGAAGGGCGGAGTCGCCGTTGCCTTGCACGTGCACCAGGCGACTTTCTTTTTCTCGGTAATCTCAACCATCATGGGCGTCTTACCCGTTGTCCCGTGAGAACCGTCGCAAAAAGGTTGCCTTTTGGATGCCCCGCATGTACACCAGGCATACATCTTGGGTTCGGCCTCTTCTTTGAGGGGGTGAGATTGTGATTCTTCTGTCATGCTGTTATTTTATAAGGCATTCATCTTAT
>CBDUYP010000168.1:0-3115 GCA_965371485.1 uncultured bacterium | reverse complement strand
TGCGCATATTTTATCATACTTGACGCTCCTCAATGTTAGATATGAAAGTGGCGTTGAGTTGAAAGGACCCTTCACATCAGATTTTAAACAACCGGAGTCGGACTATTTCCCAACTGTGATCTTTTTTACAGAATCATCCAATTCGTTGCTATCAATATAACCGATCCCTCCCGCGTTATCGGCAACATGCCGTTTTACGGCATCGGCGGAATCGACAATCTTCGGCGCGAAATGTCCGCCGGTCACGGTCTGGGCGATCCAGTGGCTTTCGACATTCCGCACAGATTTCCTTAAGATCTTCTCGGAAAATTTTTCCCTGACAGCATTAGAAGAGGTCAAGTCAACAGGTTCAACCTTCTCGCCATTCCCCCATTTGGTCTTTTTCTTAAGGAAGAGCCTCGAGATCATACTTCTCTTCATGGAAGAAACAGAATTAGAATGATTGACAATAATGATAACCTCTGCCTTGGCCTCTGCCAACCCGACGATGAGCGGAATACTCGCTAACAGCAGTAATATCACTATTCGGTTAAATCTTCCCATAAATTTTTCCTCCCTCATTTTTAAATTTATCGTTTGCATACATGTATAATACATTTTTGGGATTAAAAGAAAATAACAACTGATGAAAGAAATCCATTGAATCTCTCCCTTTCTTTATCATCTGGAGTGTCATGATAAATTTCCGCTTTAAGCGAGACAGGCGGAATAGGTTGATAGCGAAGACCCCATGTATGTCTGACAGAATCGTTCGGACCTTCGATCGAGGTATCATCATCCCTTTCACCAACACGATAAAAGGCTGTCCATTTGGGAATAAATTCATAGCTGGGTTGCGCATAATAACCCAGCGAGACCGGGCCGGAACCGTAAGCCAGCTCTGTCAGCAATTCAAAATTGCCGATATTAAACTGTGTTTCTGTTCCCCAGATATATTTTTTCCCGCGATTTCGATCCTCACCGATGTAAAACGAACCGCCGACATCAAAGCGGTCGAAGAACGGGACGTGAGCCGTCAATTTCCCGCCGAAACTTTTATCATCAGTGACATCATCCTTGCCGGGATTAGGCGCATCCCCATTACCGACAAAGGCCGCGTAACTTGCACCCCAATCGTTATCAAAATAATGCGTGCCGTCTGCCCCCACCCCCACAATGTCAAATGGAAAAACGTTCTTCACCATTAAAGGCGTTGAGGTCGAGACAGTAATCGATGGATAATGATTTACGGTCCAATATTGGGGCAGGAGTATTTTTCCTCCTCTGAGTTTTAACCAATCAGCATGGTTGTATTGCATCCACGCTCTCTCGACATTTATCTCACCAGCCCCTTCTGCCTCCCCACCGGTTCCTTCATGCGTAGGGGCATATTCAAATTCCAACTCGGTAAAGAAACGATATTTATCTATGCGTTTATCAATAAATAATGACAAATTGTGCTGTTTGAATTCACCCGGGCTGCCGGCCTTGTCATCATCCGCATATTCAAAACTATAGTATCCGCTTAGTTTCGGCATCGCCTTGATCACGTTCTTGATGATTGCCACCTCCGTGCTGATCGCCGAAACATCCCCTCCGCCCGGAGTTCGCGCCTCATATTTTCGGATCGAAGCCTGCATCTCTTGAATTGTTTTCTGCATCTGCTGAATTGTTTGACTCATGGCCTCGACCTTTGCCTTCATCTGGGCAACATCTTCCTGGGCAAACACCGGTGATGCCTTCCAACAAAAAACAAGGCCGATTGTAAGTCCCGTCACGATAATATACCGCAGTTTTTCTTTCATTATTCCTCCCAGGTTAAGGTTAATTTGTTATTCATAAAATTTAAGAGGTGGCCTATGTTTCGACACCCCTACTTTTTCATAAAAACGCTTATCGCGCCGCGCAGTTCTCCTAATTTGTACCCTTCTTTCTTTCTCCCAGCGACATCAAGTTCACCCTTAGGACCCCCGTGGCAC
This sequence comes from uncultured bacterium, assembly GCA_965371485.1. Taxonomy (GTDB): domain Bacteria; phylum Omnitrophota; class Gorgyraeia; order Zapsychrales; family JANLHA01; genus CBDUYP01. The sequence goes on along the minus strand of CBDUYP010000168.1, from coordinate 1,157 downwards.
GGAAGGCAGGCCTTCGTGATGTATAAGGGTTTCATCAACCGGAAGGTATCCCCGTCGTCAGAAACCCAGGCCTTATCTTTCGGGTACTCGGCTTTTGCCATTTTCTCCAAAATTTTTCTTTCCATCTCATCCGGCACATTATAACTGTTCCGGAATTTTATCGACGTCTGCTTGAGTCTTATGTCGGTTTTGTTTTGAAAAATTTCTCCCGTCGCCTTTCCATAAGTTGCCGGGATAAAACCCTTGAATCCAATACCAGGGAGATTGATCAGCGCCTGATTGTTTTAACAGACTGTTTTCGAAGCATCTAATAGTATTTTAAGATACTCAAGATCCTTGGCAGATGCTCCGCTGGATCCTGCATCATCAGCTAAAATATCAACTCCTGTTTGGCGCTTAAAAGTATCATTGATACTGGCTTCGAATATATCCGGCGTAAACCCTTTATCCCCGATGGACGTATCGTTGATTTTGTATTCTTTTAATGCCTCGGCCACGATATTACGCCCGGTCATAAGAAAGGTCGCGATTAAGTCTGCGGTTGTTTGCATGCTATCCGCATGGACGGCAATAGGTCCCGCTGACAGCATAAGAACCATAATAAGGGTACACCTCATTTGAACGGCAAGTTTATTCATGGGCTTTGCTTTTAACTGAAAGCGGCAATTGTTGGTTAAGATGTATTTGACGATCAATATATGTAGAAAATGCGCTTTTGTGCCCTTCGTCAATCGCGCAGAAGCACACCCCTATCTCAAATATTTTGTCGGGTTGGACAACTTTGACCCTGACCACTTTGGCCAGAACGATTAAGGGCAAAGAGCGTGTTGTTTTGTCCTGCTGGAAAAATTCATTTTTGAATTTTTCCCAACCGGGTGCCTTGATTTCAAGTTTTAAGAGTACTCCCGGCTCGAATTTTATTTTTGATTCAAATGAAATTCCTCCGGAGCCGATGTCCTTTGTCATGAACTCAATCTCTTCTTTTGCGGGGGCTTCTCGAAAACTTTTAGCTGTAAATTCCTCGCATTTCAGGATACATTTCCGGGAAAGGCGGGCATATTTACGTTTTTCATGATTTCCGGAATTCACCATCAGTTTTGTCCCGTTTCATATATGATTTTTTTTATGACATCATGGACATTCATCAAATCAAGAAT
>CBDUYP010000167.1:0-3124 GCA_965371485.1 uncultured bacterium | reverse complement strand
CATCATTTCGCGGATCTGATCTCCTCATTCATCAAAACGTACCATGTCGACTTAACCCCCATTGATCTCATCGTCCCCATCCCGCTACACCCTGCCCGTTTACGCGAAAGAGGCTTTAATCAGGCCCAGCTTATCGCCCAAATCCTCTCTGAAAGGTTCCATATCCCTCAATCCATCAACAATTTGACACGTATCCGTAATACCGGGAGTCAGTCGGTCTTAAGCCCAAAAGAACGCTGGACAAACATACAAGGGGCATTTACAATAAAATATTCTTGTGTCATTAACAAAAAAAATGTACTGATTATCGACGATTTATACACAACAGGGGCGACATCTTCAGAGGCGGCAAGAATCCTGAAAGAAGCCGGCGCGAGAGAAGTCACGGCCCTGACATTGGCGACTACGTAGTCACTACGTAGTCCAGCGGATTCCGAAAATTCCTTGTATGAAAATCCTGCGAAGTTACATATTACGCGAATGCATCGTACCCTTTTTTCTAGCCTTAGGGACTTTGACCTGTGTTTTCCTGCTGGGAAATCTCATCCAGCTGACGCATTTGGTTATTAACAAAGGCGTCAGTATCGTAACCGTTGGAAAAGTTTTTCTCCTGTATATCCCTGTCCTATTAGGCTATACCCTGCCGATTGCCTGCCTGATAAGCGTTATCCTGGCCTTCAGCCGGTTATCAGCAGACAACGAAATATTGGCGATCCGCGCCAGCGGTGTTTATCTCAGGAAACTTCTGCTGCCTCTTCTTACCGTTGGAATTGTTCTTAGTCTTTTTTCCTTTATCCTCAATGACCGGATTATTCCTTATACCCATCATGAGCAGCGGAAAATGCTTAAGGCCTTGGGAGCCAAAAACCCCACGGCCATGCTGGAACCGGGAATCTTTATCAGCGCGTTTAAGAAACAGATCCTTTTTATCCATAAGATCGAAGGGAACAAACTTTCCAATGTCACGATCTACCAACCGCAGCCCGACGGAAAACCGACGCGGACCATCATCGCCAGCCGCGGAGAGTTTACTCCCGTTCCCGGCAAGAATCAAATCCTGCTCAAACTGATGGATGGGACATCGGATGAAGTGGATTCCAAGAATCCGGATAATTTCTATAAACTCAATTTTGAAAACTTCTTTATGACGCTCAATTTATCCAAGGGCCAGACAAAAGTTGATAAAAAACCCAGAAGCATGACCCTTAAAGAACTTACGCAGGAAAAACAGAAGCTAGAACGGCTTTTGATTGATACCTCCCGGATAGACACGGAATATTACCGGAAGATTACCTGGTCATTTTCATCCCTCATCTTTATCCTGTTGGGATTCCCTCTTGCCGTCATCGTCAACAAGAGAGAAAAAACCGCGAATGTACTCTTGGCCATTCTTTTTGCCGCGACTTATTACCTGCTATCGCTGGGATGCGAGGCCCTCAGCATCGAGAACATTATCCCGGCAGCCATCATTATGTGGGGTCCTAACATCGTCGGTGGAATAACCGCGTTATTTCTTAATTACAGACTATGCGTATCTTAGACCGTTACATTACCAAATCGATCATCACCCTGTTTTTCGGGATACTTTTGATATTCTGCTTTCTCTATCTCCTGATCGATTCCGCTGTTAATCTCGACGAATTCATCGACCGCAAAGTCCCTTTTCATATATTAGTCCAGTATTACCTGTCCTACCTTCCGGTTATTATCACACAAACATCCTCCATCGCCTGCCTCATTGCCGTATTGTTTACATTTACCAATCTTAACAGTCACAATGAAATCATTGCCCTGAGGGCCAGCGGCATGAATTTCTGGCAGATCGTGAGACCGACGATTTACTTCGGCCTTATTGTTGCCGCGGCTATCTTTTTAATTAATGAACGTTACGTTCCGCAGGCCGAGGGCAATGCCAGGAAGATTAAAGATGCGAATATGATCCTCGAATCAGACCGTCAGAGAAAAAAGATGGCCAAGATTAAAAATCTCACCTTTTACGGACTCAAAAACCGCCTCTATTTTATTGATACCTTTGACCCTAACACATATGAATTGGAAGGCATCACCATTATCGGGTACGATACCCGTCAAAACGTTAAAGAAAAAATTGTCGCCCTTCGCGGCCGATGGACAGGTATCGGCTGGAAATTCTTCCGATGTCATGTGACAACATTCTCCCAGGCCATCAACACTCCCACCAAGGTCAAGGTTTACCCGGAGAAACTGCTTGATATCAAGGAAACCCCTGAGGATTTCCTCAAACAGCGGTTAAATGTAAACGCCATGAATATCAAACAGCTTCATAATTATATCAGCCGGTTTGAAAACAGCGGAGCCACAAGAGCTCTCAATAATTTGAGAGTCGACCTTCACCAGAAAATCGCCTTTCCCTTCAGGAATATCGTCATTATCCTCGTCGGACTTCCCTTTGCCCTGATGACAGGCCGCAGAAAGGCGCAGACATTTACATCTTTGGGTGTGGCTGTCGCGATAGGATTTCTCTACTATGTCTTTGACGCGGTGGGGCTGGCTCTGGGCAAGAGCGGGCTTTTCCATCCCATTCTATCCGCATGGCTGGCGCCGCTTGTCTTTAGCAGCATCGCGTTCTATTCAATCAAAACAAAATTTTAATTAATTTATCTTAAGATGAATACACCTTGGGCAGTCGGGTTCCCAGGCTGCAGACGATTTCGTAATTGATGGTATCGGCTTGGGCGGCTAATTCATCGGCACAAATGCAGGCTTTCTTTTGTGTTCCTAAAACCGTTGCTTCTGTGCCCAACTTAACGGATTTAAGTCGAGAAACGTCCACCATGATTTGATCCATGGTCACACGTCCCACAACAGGACATCGTTTCCCCTGAATAAGAACACCGGCCTTGTTGGAAAGACACCGTAAATACCCGTCACTGTACCCTATTGACAAGGTCGCCACGGTCATATCGCGAGGGGCAATAAAAGTACGGCCGTAACTGATCCCCGATCCCTTTCGAACGCGTTTTATAAAAATAACGCGCGTCTTAACACTCATGACAGGGTGCAATGTTATCTTCCTTTTAAGCCTTGACGAGGGATACAGGCCATAAAGCATAAGCCCGGGCCGCACGACATTAAAAAAATGTTT
>CBDUYP010000166.1:0-3131 GCA_965371485.1 uncultured bacterium | reverse complement strand
TATGAATTTCGTCGCCCCTTCTCCGTCTAAAACAATCTTTTTGGCCAAATCAAGTCAGACATACGAAATGGCTTCACAGAATTTATGGAAATCTTTACCCGAAGTTGCTATGGATTTATTCTTTGCCAAACCATTTGCCATCATGGTCACCATATCATTCGTGCTCATGCATCCGTCGACCGTGATGTTATTGAAGGATTGTTCAACGCATTTTTTTAAAGCGGATTTGAGCATCTTTGCGCTGATGGCGGCATCGGTTGTCATAAATGCCAGCATGGTGGCCATGTCAGGAGCGATCATCCCGGAACCTTTGGCGCAGGCACCGATGGTGACTTTTTTCCCTCCCAAGGAAATCTGGACAGCCGCTTCTTTCGTGAACGTATCTGTTGTTAAAATTCCCTCTGCGGCCTTGCGTCCGCCTGTTGTTCGTAATCCCTTTACGAGTTCGCCGGCTGCTTTGGCAATCTTTTTATAGGGCAAGGGTTTCCCGATAATGCCGGTTGAGGCGACAAGGACGTCATCCGTCTTGATATTCAACAGGTCAGCGATTATTTCAGCACTCTGTATGGCATAAAGCAGGCCGAAATCTCCTGTGAAACAATTGGCATTGCCGCTATTAACAATGATGGCTTGGGCCCGGTGGTTGCGCAGGTGTTTTTGTGTCACGACCAAAGGCGCGGCCTTGATAGAGTTTTTTGTTAAGACCCCGGCGGTCGTGGCCGGCCGGTCACAATAAATCAGGGCCAGGTCAGGCTTGTCTGAGCGTTTGATCCCGCAGCACATGCCGTTAGCCTTAAACCCCTTGGCTGTTGTCACGCCGCCTTTGATGATTTTCATAATAGCCCGGTTTCTTCTTTAAATCCGCACATGATATTCATATTCTGCACCGCTTGTCCGGCCGCTCCTTTAACGAGATTGTCGATGACACTCGTTACAACCAGCATATCCCCTTCTTCACTGAGGGCAAGGCCAATGTCACAGGTATTCGTAGCGGTAACGTTTTTTAATTCAGGTTGGTGGTTTTTCGGCAAGACGCGGACAAATTTTTCGGTCTTGTAGAATTTTTTATACAATGAATGTATGTCATCCATCTTGAATTTTTTGTTCAAATGAACATAGATCGTCTCGAGAATGCCGCGATCAACCGGTAAAAGATGCGGCACAAAGGTTACCTGAACCGGGTCTCCGGCGATGGCTGATAAATATTGATTGATTTCAGGCGTATGCTGATGATTAAAGACTTTGTAAGCCTTGAAATTTTCATTAACGGCAGTAAACATTAAGGCAGCTGTTGCCTTTTTTCCTGCCCCGCTGACTCCGGATTTGGCATCAATAATAATGGTCTGTATGGCCTTGGTTTGTGTTGTGATCAGTGGAGCTAATGCCAGAAGAGCCGCTGTCGGATAGCATCCGGGATTAGTAATCAAATCAGCCTTTTTAATCTTCTCGCGGTATATTTCGGGCAGGCCGTATACGGCCCGGGACAGGTTTTGACTGTCACTATGCTCGGCACCGTACCATTTTTTGTAGACAGAGGCTGTTTCAAGGCGATAGTCTGCGCTCAGATCAATAACACGTATCTTTGCCTTGAGGAGTTTTGGGACGATTGTCATCGCAACGGTATGCGGTACGGCGAGAAAAATCAGATCGCAGAGGCCGGCGGCTTTCTTCTCATCGAATTTCTCACAGACCAAAGATGTTGTCCCTTTAAACTGCGGCCAAATATCCCCGACAGCCCCTGTGGTATTGTTCGCACTGACATACGTTATGCGGACATGTTTGTGCTTGAGAAGAAGTTCCAGTGTTGTGCGGCCTGAGTATCCGCTGATGCCTACGATACCGGCCCGAATCGTTGTTGTATTCATTATTTTCCCTCGGAAATGCTTAATTTATTGAAGAAGAATATTTATATTAAAAGAAAAAACCTATCTCGTCAACTCTTTTATCGAGGGGAGATAGGTTTTTTATCAAAACTGTCGTCGTGCAATAACTATTATCGTTTAACCCATTGAAATTTCTTTCGTGCCCCCTTTTGTCCCGGCTTTTGCCGTTCCTTCATTCTGGAGTCGCGTCTTAAACACAACGCTTTTTTCAATGTCGGCTTGTTTTCTGCATCAAATAGCGTCAGTGCCCGGGCAAGACCTAACCGGAATGCTCCGGCTTGTCCGGATGAGCCTCCGCCTTTGACGCTGACCACAATATCAAATTTCTTAAGCGTGTTTGTCAGATTAAGCGGTTCTAAGATCGCGATGCGGTCTGTCTCACGGGTGAAATATGCTTCGAAAGGACGTTTGTTGACCTTGATTTTTCCGTCTCCCGGCGTAAGATTGACGCGCGCGACAGAACTTTTCCGTCGGCCTGTTGCCCCATATTTAACCATTTCGACCATAATTATTTAATCTCCAAAGGAATAGGATTTTGCGCTTGATGGGGATGCTTGTCCCCGGCATAAACCCGGACACGTCCGCGGATTCGGCTCCCCAATCTTCCGCTTGGGAGCATACGGTTGATGGCCAATTCCAGCACCCTCGCCGGGGCCTTTTTGAGCATATTTTCAAGCGTGACGATTCTTTGTCCCGAGTGAAAGCCTGTGTATCGCTGATATTCCTTTTGCTGCATTTTCTTCCCTGTTACCTTTATTTTTTCGGCATTGATGATGACAACGGAATCCCCTGTTTCCAGGTGAGGCGTGAAAATGCGTTTATGTTTGCCGCGCAAAATGCTGGCCGCCTTGGTCGCAATGTGGCCGAGGATCTTATCCTTTGCGTCAATAAGGTAACATTTCCGCTCGATTTCGCTGGGTTTGGGCATGTATGTTGTATTGAGTTTCATGATCAGTTGAAGTACGTACCTTGTACGTACTTAGTACGTACTTTTCTTTCTTCGCGTATTCAGCTCATTTAATGTGCAAATAGATTCCAAGTATAACATCTCTTGTCGGGTTGTCAATAGCTAACATCAAGCAAACACAGGCCTTTGGCCGCAGCAGTGGCCGGGGCTGCGGATCGGCTCTTTTCTTTTAAAATTTCGCGGATACTTCCCTTTGACAATTTGCCGGTTCCTACAGCGAGCAGTGTGCCGACAATATTGCGCACCATTTTGTAGAGGAATCCGTTGGCCTCTACGTGGAT
>CBDUYP010000165.1:0-3135 GCA_965371485.1 uncultured bacterium | reverse complement strand
TGGAGACCCTTGGGCGTATCGGGCAGATCATCAAGGAGGATCAAAAAGGGGGATTGATTAAAGCCAAGGTCGACGGTGCGGATGTTACGGTAACCATAACGCAGATAGCGCGGAGAAATATCCGGGTCAAAGTTGCCGCGCGCAAGAATCTCTTCGCGAAACACGAAGTTGCCGGAGGGATTTTGTACCAAATTTCAGAGAAATTACGATAGGAAGTTCCGTGAATACATTATTCATGCAAATTAAGGGGGAATCATCAATGCGAAAAATTCAGAAGCCAAACAGGATCTTTGCGACAGTATTTATTTCCGGTTTATGTGTAGCACTGTTTGCCGGCGTAGGCTATGCCAGGGAAGATGCCGTCCTGTACTCCCGGGCGGTTGAATCGGCAAAGAACGGCAGTATGGATTTTGCGTTTATGAATTACCGGTCCATTCTAAAGAATTATCCCCATTCAGAATTCAGGAAATATGCCCTTTTCGCGCACGGAGAATATTATTTCCTGATGAAGGAGTATCCTAAATCCGAAGACCTGTTTAACCGGTTCCTCTACAATTACCCTGACGATGCCGGCGAATTGTTTGCCTTAGGGTATCTTTTAAAGATAGCAAATGAAACACATCAGGAAGACAAGGTGGAAGCGCTGGAGAAACAAATCATAACATTCAGGCAACTCGGGCTGGTGTTCCGGAATTTTAAAACGTATAAATTCCGGTCACCTCTTTACCGCAGCCTGAAAACAGTTTTTTATATTGATAAAATTGAGTTCTATGCCGACAAGGAACCATTTGAAGAAATTTCGTATTAAATTAAAATGGCTGCTGATCCCCGCTTTTCTCCTGATAGCCGCTGTTACGATTGCCGGCAATGTTTTTCTTGCCAAATCGCGTCCCATGATCACAAGGTGGCTTGCTGATCAGGACATGACACATAAGATATCGATGGGAAAAATGTTTTTTGTGTTCCCTAATTTTATCGTTCTCAAAGATATTTCTCTGTCACAGCCGGCCCCGGCATCCGCACCCCGGGTATGTCTTCTGCCGACGACCATCATGCAATTTTCGCTGATAGAAATGTTCGCGAAAAAGTATTTTTTGATTACGGATGTCATTTTGCACAAGTCCGAGGTGAATTATCAACATTTCTCCCGGTTTTGCCGGGATAATCTCCGGACAATCACGACGATTTTGGAGAATATTCCGAAGGAAGATATTAAAATTCGTTTTAAAGACACTGTGGTGGATTTGGGACCCCGGGGGGATAAGGCCGGCCACATCTGGACGGATTTCTGTTTAACTTTGCGCGGTGACGCGGTATCAGGAAATGGTTTGATGCGCAGAGATAAATATTCTTTTTCGCTGAAGGAGGGGGGCGAGTCCCGGTTATTATCAAGAGGTTTGCCGCTTCAATGCGCGTTACAAGGTTTTATAACACCTGACGGGTTTTCGCTTGAGAATTTTTCGCTTAGCAGAGAGGACATGCATATAAAATTTTGGGCCGGTTTAAGTGAGGACATGCTGCAATTAAACGGTTTTGCCCTGATCAACACACCTCCCGAAGAAAACCGCCGGCCCAAAGGATTTTTCGATAATATTCTTAAGCGGTTTAAGCGCCCTATATACCGTCAGGAGAGTTCTCTGACAGTTGATGCGTTGTCTCAAAATTCTTTTTTCATTATGGATATTGATTGCCGTGTCAACCTGACCCTTCCATGGCTTCACGTTGAGCGCTTCAAATTTACCGTTAATAACGCGCCCGTGAGCATCGAAGGGGATATTTTTGTTTCCGAGCCTCCGTCGCTCGACATCGCTGCCACCTTCTACCCCGCTCATTCGGGGCGTTTCCGCTCGGAGACTCTTGAGCACATAGATTTCCGGATATCCGGGGCTTTAGAAAAGAAGGCGTTTCATAGTGATGCCGGTTTGAATATTTATTTTGTGGACACCGTTGACTCTGCCCACTCGCCGGACAGGTTGGAATTTGAGTTCAAGGATATGACCTTTAATCTCGACACCTATGATCAATTAAAGATACTTCTCGGGAAAAACAGGACGTCTTTCTGGAGCAACAAAAATATCCATACCATACGGGTGAACGATCTTGAGGCCATCCTGAATTTCCGCACGGAAGGTTTTAAGTTCATCAAATTCCATGCTCCTTTTTATGACGGGGAAATGAAAGGAAAGGTCTGGATGGATACGGCCCGGGCTCCGTTTAAAATCACCTCGTCCTTTGTCCTGAGCGACGTCAATGCCAATAAACTTGATGAATTGCTCATTCATTTCTCCAAAGTCGAGGGCAGGCTGTTCAGCAACATCAATTTCACCAATTATCCGCAGTTTGATTTAAGCGGAGGGATCAACGTGCAAAAGGGGGTTTTAACGAATTATGATTTTTTCAATTGGCTCGCGGATTCTTTTGACCTGCCTTCTTTAAAAAAGCTTAATTTTCGCCGCGCGTCCGCGAGTTTCTCTGTCGACCAGGAAAAGGCCGGATTGCATGACATCCAGCTGGAATCCGAGGAGATGAGTATCGCGGGATATTTTAATATTGCGACAAACAGTTTGGTTTCCAGCACGCTTTCTTTAAGTTTCAGCAGAGAACTTTTGGCGGAATCTCGAAAATGCAAACTGTTTCTGCAGTTGTTTGAGCCGGATATGCCGGCCATGGATTTTGGTTTTAAACTTTCCGGGGATCAGCATGCCATGAATTTCCAGTGGCTGCCGTCGGACATTAAGATGAAGATACAGGATCGTATCCCTGATTTTATCGAGCGGAAAATTGAGCGGAGTATCGATGAGAGTTTCAGGAATCCATAAAATCCGGGATTCTGCTTGACCGGAAAACGGTATCTTTTATAATGTTTTTGAGTAACCTTCCGAAAAAATAAATTTTTTTAAAGGAGATGATGGATGAAACGATCATGGCTGAAGATTTTGCCCGCGTTTTTGTTTTTGCTCGTCCTGCCGTCTGCCGCGGGGGCAGCGGAGCCTGTTACGGATACCGGGGTGACGGCCTGGATGTTAACGTCAACGGCCCTTGTTTTGTTGATGATTCCAGGGTTAGCCATGTTTTACGGCGGGCTTGTTCGCACTAAAAATGTCATCGGAACCATGATGCATAGTTATGCGGCTA
>CBDUYP010000164.1:0-3137 GCA_965371485.1 uncultured bacterium | reverse complement strand
CAATTTCTCCAGGGTAACGCCTTTGGGGGCTTCGGCCCGCACATAGAATTGTTCGATCCCTTCCCTCGGGAAGAATACGAATTTGACTTTGTATTTCCACAATACAAACGTTGAAATCAAAAGCGGGATGAGAATACCGAAAACGAATAATTGGCGATGTTTGAGCGCCCATTTTAAAAACCGGGTGTAACCCGCAACCAGCTTCCGGTACCATTGCCTTTGCCGTGGCGGGCGGCGTTTGCGATTCTTCGCGGAATGGCGTTCATGCATGCCCACAAAGTCCGCGAGATGGCTCGGCAGGATAATGAACGCCTCAAACAGAGAAGCGGCCAACGCGATCATAACGATCACCGGCACTTCTTTGATAAATTTTCCGATGATGTCTGTCATGAATAGTAAAGGGGCAAAGGCCGCGCAGGTTGTCAAAATCGTCACGGTGACAGGTGGAATGACTTCACTCGCTCCTTTGACCGCGGCTTCTTTAGGCGGAAGCCCCTCTTCGATGTAGCGGTAAATATTTTCTGCCACGATGATACCGTCATCCACGAGCATCCCCAAAACAATAATCAATCCCAGCATCGACACCAGATTAATACTCATTCCGAACAGGGACATGACAATAAGCGTGATAAATATCGCGATGGGAATCCCGATCGCCGTGACGAGCGCGGGGATAAAATTTAAAAACAGAAAAAGATTTCCCAAGACGAGAATAAACCCGATGATCCCGTTGGTTTTAAGAACCCCCAGCCGCCGCTTGACATAATACGAAAGATCATTGGTGACAGTGGCCTCCATGCCCTCGGGAAGTTGTTCGCGGAAGCGTTCGACTGTCTTTTTGACAGTATCCGCGATCCGGACAACATCCCCGCCCTCTGACTTTATGACAACCATGCCCATGGCGCGCTTTTTGTTGACCTTGGCAACCCTTGTCACGTCTTCAAAGGTATCGAGCACGCGGGCGACGTCTTTGATTTTAAGCCAGTTGCCGGAATCATTGGCGCGGATGATGACGTCTTCAATCTCCTCAACCGTTGCGAACTCACCGGTAATGCGGACATTGTATTCCGTGGACGCGGTCTGGATTTGGCCCCCCGGCAAGGTGACATTGCGGGCCCTCAAGGCATCCACGATTTCATCCGCGGAGACATAAAATTCCGCCAACTTTTGAGGGTCCACCTCGACCCAAAACTCCCTGTCGCGCCAGCCGATGCGCCTGACCGATGCCACACCGTTGATATCGAGAAGCAAATCTTCCATGGCCTGGGCATAGGCCCTTTTTTCCGATTCCGGTTGATGTCCGCTGATGGAGATCTCGAGAATCGGGCGCTCTTTGCTTTTGAGTTCCAGTACGTACGGATCGTCCTCAACGCCTTCGGGAAGGTTACGCACGCGGTCGACGGCTTCACGGATTTCGTCAACGACCTGATCCTTATCGCTGACCCGCGGATCAATGGTAATACCGATGCGCGACTGCCCTTCATCCGACGAGGATTCCAGTTCTTTGATGCCGCTGATGCCTTTGAGTTCTTTTTCAATCGGGATCGTGACAAATTTTTCCACGTCTTCGGCCGGGGCTCCGGGATACGCGGTGGTAACTGTCACGACATCAAAATCAACCGAGGGAAACATGTCCAAAGGAATACGGGACATGGCGATCACCCCGGCAACGACAAGAAAGACGGATATCAGATTAACCAGCAGCGAATTTTTAACAGAGAATTCAGCAAATTTCATAAAACAAGCTCACTCCTTTTTGCCCCGCCATGGCGGGGCCGGCGGGGTTGTGCTATATAGGTCATATATAGCATATATAATTATTCTGTGATCTTATAATTCCCCTTCCCAATATTCATTGAGCAGCGTTCCGCTTTTTTGGCGCAAACCGATCAGGGCGGTATAATACCGGTGCTTGGCCTCAAGCGCCTCTTCTTCGGCCAGGACAACGTCTTCCTGAAAACGGATCAAGGTATCGGTGTCCGAACGGCCGAATTTAAACCGCTTTTCCTCTTCCTTTAATTTCCGGGCCTCTAAACCGGCAATCTGCGCGCTGCTGATGAGAAGCTCCCCAAAGACATTACAATCGCGTACCTGATCAACAATGTCGACGGCAATCTTGCGCTCTAACTGTTTAAGCTCGAGTAAGGCCTTTGCCTTTTCCAGTTGCGCGGCCTTCAGTTGTGCCTTGGCGTCCCGGTTCTCCAGCGGGAGGCTGATGGTTATCCCGGCGAAAAAATCGGGGTTGTCTTCATCGGTGATTTGCGTGACAGATTTTTTAAAATGATCGCCCAGGCCGTTTCTCTCGAGGGATGCTGTCAGGTTGATCTCGGGCCACATATTGTTCTTTTTCATGGACAGCGTGATGTCTTTGGATTTGATTTCGTTAACGGTTCTTTTGTAATCCTGACGGTGTTCAAAGGCTTGTTTGAGCGCCTGTCCTAAATCTTTTCTCTCGACAGTGGGGACAAAATTTTGTGTCGGCTCGATCCGGGTATCCTCACCCTCAATGTTGAGGAGGAATTTCAATACATTGCCTTTTGCCGCGATTTGATTCTCCTCCAGAATAAGATCATTTTGCCTCTTTTTATAATTCGCCTCGGAGGCAATCGCCTCCGGACGTTCCACAAGACCGTCCTTTAATTTTTCCTGATGCAGGTCATACAGCTGCTTGGCTTGCTCGACCATGGCCTCTCGGATTCCGGCCTGTTCCGTTTGCAAGACCAAATCCCAATACGCCTTTTGGACCTGTGAAATATTCTCCTCGATTTTCTCCAAAGACGTGTACTCTGTATTTTCAATATCAATCCGGGTGATCCGGACGTCCCCTCGGTCCTGTATTCCGAAAAAATTCTTTCCCAGTTCCTGCTCAATGGTAAGACCGAGCGAGGAGTCATGCGTTAAAGGCGATGAGGTGAATCGCGAATTCGTGTGGTGGCGGTTATTCTCAAGGTCAACGCCTATTGTCGTTCCTGTAGGGAGTTTTTTTGTAAGACCGACATTGTAATCATTGTCCAGCGTTTTTGTTCCCGCGATGGTGGAGGATGTTTTGCTCTGATCATTTTGATATTCGATCTGCGCGTTTAAGACCGTGTCGTAAATGGATTCAGCTTTTGCCTGATCGGTGCGGGCGATCCACG
>CBDUYP010000163.1:0-3141 GCA_965371485.1 uncultured bacterium | reverse complement strand
TGCAGGATTTTACCGGAGTACCCTGTGTTGTGGACCTGGCAGCCATGCGCTCTGCCATGAAGCGGCTCGGTGGAGATTATAAAAAGATCAATCCCCGGGTGCCCTGTGACCTGGTGATCGACCATTCCGTGCAGGTGGATGCCTTTGGTTCCAAAGAGGCTCTTGCGATTAACGTCAGCAAAGAGTTCGAGCGCAACAAAGAACGTTATGAATTCTTGAAGTGGGGACAATCCGTATTTAAGAATTTCCGCGTTGTGCCGCCCTCAACAGGAATCGTCCACCAGGTCAATTTGGAATATCTCGCCAAGGGTGTTCTTGTGAAAAAAGAGGGGGGAGACATCATCGCCTATCCCGACAGTCTCGTTGGGACAGACAGTCATACCACCATGATTAACGGATTGGGCATTGTCGGCTGGGGCGTCGGCGGCATTGAGGCCGAGGCTGTGATGCTGGGCGAATCCATCAGTATGCTTATGCCGGAGGTGGTCGGATTTCAACTCATAGGACAGCTTAAAGAAGGGGTCACGGCAACAGACCTTGTCTTAAACGTAACGCACATCCTTCGCGAAAAAGGTGTTGTCGGTAAATTTGTCGAATTTTTCGGTGATGGCCTGGCCCATTTAAGCCTGCCGGACCGGGCAACCATCTCGAATATGGCGCCGGAATACGGCGCAACCATCGGACTTTTTCCCGTTGATAAAGAAACCCTGAACTATTATAAAATAACCGGACGAACAGAGGCAGAGATTGATCTCATCGAACGCTATATGAAAGAACAAGGGATGTTTTATTCTCCCGGAGATACCGTCGCGGAATTCACCGATACCCTGACGCTTGATTTATCAACCGTGACTCCGAGTCTTGCCGGGCCTAAGCGTCCTCAGGACCATGTGCCACTGAGTTGCATGAAGGAGACTTTTCAGTCGACATTGCGCGCGCCTGTTGCGGATCGGGGCTTTGGGCTCGACGAAAAAGACGTAACGCGATCCGCTGTGATCTCAGGCGGACAGGATGTCAAGATTACTCACGGGGCTGTTGTAATCGCTGCCATTACCAGTTGCACAAATACGTCGAATCCCTCTGTTCTTGTCGCGGCAGGGCTTTTAGCAAGGAATGCGATTGAGCGAGGGCTAAGCATACCTTCTTACGTCAAAACAAGCTTTGCTCCGGGATCACAGGTGGTTGAAGACTATCTAACCTCTGCCGGGCTCATGCCTTATTTGGAAACTCTTGGATTTCATATCGTAGGTTACGGCTGCACCACGTGTATCGGCAACAGCGGTCCGCTTCCTGAAAACGTGGCCAATGCCATTGTTCAGAATGATTTGGTTGCCGCCAGCGTTTTAAGCGGGAACAGGAATTTCGAAGGGCGCATTAATCCTCTGAACAAGGCCAACTTTCTGGCGAGCCCGCCGCTGGTCATCGCTTATGCCCTGGCCGGACGGGTGGACATTGATTTATCCAAAGAGCCCATCGCCGCGGATAAAAACGGCAAGGACGTTTATTTAAAAGATATCTGGCCGTCTCAGGATGAAATCAGCACCATCATTTCAAAGCACGTCACAGCCCAGGCTTTTCGTTCTCGTTATAAAAATGTGAATTCGGGTAATGCCGAATGGAACGCCATTGAATCCGTTCAAGACGACCTTTTCAATTGGAATCCAAAAAGCACCTATATTCAAGAACCGCCATTTTTTATCAATATGAAAGATAAGCCCGCAACGGTTGCACAAATCAGCAAAGCGCGCGTTCTTGTTATGGTGGGAGATTCCATTACCACCGATCATATTTCTCCGGCCGGAGCCATTGCGGCAACCAGCCCTGCCGGTCAATATTTGATGGAGCAAGGCATTGATCCCAAAGACTTTAACAGTTACGGATCCCGACGGGGTAATGACAAGGTTATGACACGCGGCACGTTTGCCAATATACGCCTTCGGAATCTTTTGGCCCCGGGCACCGAGGGGTCATGGACCATGTACTTTCCGGAAAATGAAAAAATGACTGTTTATGACGCTGCCCAATTATATAAAAAGGATAAAACTCCTTTAATCGTTCTGGCCGGCAAAGAATATGGCACCGGATCCAGCCGCGATTGGGCAGCCAAGGGAGCAGCTCTTCTCGGGGTTCGTGTTGTTTTGGCCCAAAGTTTCGAGCGCATTCACCGCAGTAATTTGGCCGGGATGGGAATTCTCCCTTTACAATTTAAAGAAGGCGACACCATTCAATCTCTTGGAATTAAAGGTGACGAAATTTATGATTTTACGGGAATCAGTGATGCTTTGAAGCCGGGACAAGATATTGGCATCATGGCTACTTCCGAAGACGGGACGAAAAAAGAATTCACTGCGACCTGCCGGCTCGACACACCTGTCGAAATCGATTATTTTTGCAACAGCGGGATACTGCAAACCGTTTTAAGAAAATTAATAAAATAAACGCTGAAAAGAGACTCCCTGTGCATAGAACCATGTACGACAAAATATGGGAAGATCATCTGGTGCGCGCATCAGAAGGGGATACTGCCATTATTTATATCGACCGCCACCTGGTCCATGAAGTGACTAGTCCCCAGGCCTTTGAGGGATTGCGTTTGGCCAAACGCAAGGCGCGCTGCCCTGAAAAAACCTTTGCGACCATGGACCACAATGTCTCCACGCGCACTCAAGATCTATCGTTGATGGAGAAAACATCGCGCGTCCAGATGGAAACATTATCCAAAAACTGCCGGGAATTCGGTGTCACCCTTTATGATGTTTCTCATAAAGATCATGGGATTGTTCATGTCATCGGGCCGGAGATAGGCATCACCCATCCGGGCATGACAATTGTCTGCGGGGATTCGCATACGGCCACACATGGAGCATTCGGGGCATTGGCCTTCGGTATCGGGACATCTGAGGTCGAACATGTCCTGGTAACTCAAACCTTGCAGCAGAATAAATCCAGGACACTGCTCATTACGATCAACGGAAAATTAGGAACCGGTGTAACAGCCAAAGACCTTATCCTGTACATCATCGGCCGGATCACAACCTCCGGCGCAACAGGTTATATTGTCGAATATGCCGGGAGCGCGATTGAGGATTTAAGCATGGAAGGACGTATGACGGTTTGCAATATGAGCATTGAGGCAGGCGC
>CBDUYP010000162.1:0-3173 GCA_965371485.1 uncultured bacterium | reverse complement strand
TACGTTTTATATTTTTGCATCCGTAATTTTGATGGGGTTGATTATGGGCGTTGTCGGAAACATGCTTAAGGGTGTCCTGATCCGCCGGGAGAAGGTCGGCGAACATGGTTGCCATGAATGCGGCGAGGATCACAAGGGAGAGAACCATCCCAATCTTGGTGAGAAGATTAAGAGGGGTTTGTATTACGCCTTCGTGACGTTACCCAAAGAGATCGGACCGGAATTATTGATGGGGATTGGGCTCGCGAGCCTTCTTATGATTTTCGATCCTCTTCAGGAGATCATCCGGCAGTATTTGCAGGGGGCGTGGGGTTATGGATTTGTGCTCATCGTCGGACTGGCCACGTATGTGTGTTCCACAGCGAGTGTCCCGATGGCCGATGCCCTGCTTCAAAGCGGGATCGGTACCGGCCAAGCCATGACTTATTTATTGGTCGGGCCGATTACAAGTTACGGAACGATTCTTGTTCTTCGGAAAGAATTCGGCACGAAAATATTGTTGATTTATCTATGTGTCATCAGTATCTCGTCGTTGATGCTAGGTATTCTGTACCAATGGATCATGTAATGTCCACAAAAGCGAAGATTATGAAAAGTGTGTGCCATGATATCAGTTTGCTGACAGAGCACGACATCTACCTTTTTAAAGAAGGCAGTCATTTCCAACTGTACAATAAGCTCGGCGCGCATCCGATGAGCCGCAAAGACGTCAAGGGAACACATTTTGCCGTCTGGGCGCCGAATGCACAAACGGTTTCTGTTGTCGGAGATTTTAACGGGTGGAATCGCACTTCACATCAGCTCGGGGTGCGATGGGATGGTTCGGGGATATGGGAGGGATTTATTCCCGGCGTACACAAGGGCAGTCTTTATAAATATTGCATCACGTCCAAACACAATAATTATCAGGTCGAGAAAAAGGATCCTTTTGCCTTCTTTTCCGAGATACCGCCGAAGACAGCCTCGGTTATCTGGGATCTGGATTATGAATGGCAGGACACCGAATGGATGAAAACCCGTTGTCAAAAAAATGCACTGAATCAGCCGACATCGGTTTATGAAATCCATCTCGGTTCCTGGCGGAGGAAGGTTGAAGAAGGCAACCGTTTTCTGACTTACCGGGAAATGGCGGGAGAATTGGTTGAATATGTCAGAGACATGGGGTTTACTCATGTGGAATTCATGCCGGTGATGGAACATCCGTTTTACGGGTCGTGGGGGTATCAGACGCTCGGACTTTTTGCTCCGACTAACCGTTACGGCCCCCCGCAGGATCTGATGTATCTCATTGACTGCTTTCATCAAAACGGCATCGGTGTCATCCTCGACTGGGTGCCGTCGCATTTTCCATCGGATGAGCACGGCCTGGTTTTCTTCGACGGGACACATCTTTATGAACATGGGGATCCGCAAAAAGGATTTCATCCTGACTGGAAGAGTTACATCTTTAACACGGGCCGCCATGAAGTCAAGGAATTCCTGATCTCAAGTGCCCTGTTCTGGCTGGAGAGGTATCATGTCGACGGTTTGCGCGTGGATGCGGTAGCGTCCATGCTGTATCTGGATTATTCGCGCAAGGAGGGGGAGTGGATTGCCAATCGTGACGGCGGCCGGGAAAATCTGGAATCAATCGACTTTATCAGGACATTAAACAAAACCGCTTACGGCGTTTTTCCGGATGTGCAGGTGATTGCCGAAGAATCGACGGCCTGGTCCGGTGTTTCACGGCCGACAGACATCGGCGGGTTGGGTTTCGGCATGAAGTGGAACATGGGGTGGATGCACGATACGCTTGAATATTTCAAAAAGGATCCTGCCTACCGGAAACATCATCATGATGAATTAACCTTCAGCATGCTGTACGCCTTTACGGAGAATTTTGTTCTTTCTATTTCTCACGACGAGGTTGTCCATGGGAAGGCTTCGTTACTCGGAAAAATGCCGGGTGATGACTGGCAGAAATTTGCCAATGTGCGTTTGTTGCTCGGTTACATGTACGCGCATCCGGGCAAAAAGCTTCTTTTTATGGGGGCGGAGTTCGGCCAATGGGCGGAGTGGGACCATGAAAAGAGCCTGGACTGGCACCTTTTGCAATATGCGCCTCACCGGGGGATCCGGGATTTTGTTAAGGAGCTCAACGCGGTTTATCGTCAGGAATCCGCCTTGTACGATCATGATTTTGACGGAAACGGATTTGAGTGGATCAGCGCGGATGACCGGGACCAAAGTGTCTTGTGCTTTTTAAGAAAGGGCATATCCGGCGGGGATACGATCCTCGCGGTCTGTAATTTTACACCCGTGCCCCGTTATGATTATCGTGTGGGGGTTCCAGGCGGGGCAGGCACGTGGCAGGAAATTCTCAACAGCGACGGCGTAAAATACGGCGGCAGCGGTGTTGGAAATCCTCCGGTGATCCTCCCGTGCGAGCACGCATGGCACGGCCGGGAACATTCGATTTCGTTAAATCTTCCGCCTTTGGGAATTGTTTATTTAAAGCATAGGAAGTAATGAAAAACTACATTTGCATTCACGGGCATTTTTATCAGCCTCCCCGGGAAAATCCCTGGACAGGGGAGATTGAACTTCAGGAATCCGCCTTTCCCTACCCCAATTGGAATGAGCGCATTACAGCCGAATGTTACGCCCCGAATATGGCATCCCGTATTCTCGATGGCACGGGCCGCACCGCTGCCATTGTGAATAATTACACGAAAATCAGTTTTAATTTTGGGCCCACGTTATTAGGCTGGATGGAGAGAATGCAGCCGGATGTTTACCGCGCTATTCTTGAGGCGGATCGTTTAAGTCAGAAACATTTCCAGGGTCACGGAGCCGCGATCGCCCAGGGTTACAATCACATGATCCTGCCGCTGGCTGACGCGCGTGACAAATACACGCAGGTCATGTGGGGGATTACGGATTTTGAATACCGTTTTAAGCGAAGGCCGGAGGGCATGTGGCTGCCGGAGACGGCTGTGGATGTAAAAACGCTGGAGGTTCTCGCCGGGCAGGACATTAAGTTTACGATTTTGGCTCCCCGGCAGGCTAAGGCTATTAAGAAAATCGGAGAAAATCAATGGCATCGGGTCAGGGAAACAAGCCTGAACACGCAACACCCTTATCTTTGCCGGCTTCCTTCGGGCAGGGAAATTGTTATTTTTTTCTACGACGGT
>CBDUYP010000161.1:0-3181 GCA_965371485.1 uncultured bacterium | reverse complement strand
GGTGTACCCGACCAAAGAGATCAAAGGGATTCCATGATCTTTACGCTTTTTGCGCTTAATCGCGCGGTCGTCCGCGACGCCCTTCAAATCCTTTTTAAATTTGGCGATCCTTTGTCCGATACGCCGCCGGTCAACCTCGAGTTTCGTTTCCCCGGGGCCGAGAGTTCCGATTCCACCCCCCAGACGCGACAAGGCAATCCCTTTGCCGACGAGCCTCGGCAGGAGATATTCCAATTGCGCGAGCTCCACCTGCATTTTACCTTCCCGGCTTGTGGCACGCCGCGCGAATATATCCAGAATCAACTGTGTGCGGTCAAGCGTCTTGACACCGATAACCTCCTCCAAATTCCGCTGCTGGCTCCCTTTAAGTTCATGGCTGAAAACAACCGTATCAATATCTGTTGCCGCGCATAAACCGGCAAGCTCATCGACCTTTCCCTGTCCGATGAGATACGCTGCCGAAGGCCGGTCAATACGGCAAAAAACCGTGTCGACCACCTCTCCTGCACAGGCGGCAACCAACTCTTCTAATTCTTGGCCGATATCCTCAGCCAACCGGCCACCGGTACGTTTATAATCGACAACAACGAGTAAAATCTTTTCTTTATCCATGTGCCAACGACGCCCCTCGAATCTTTTCAACGATCCCCTGTGCGGGGTCATTCTCCTCAATCATAATCCATTCTAACCGTTTATCCTTGCGGAACCAGGTCAGCTGACGTTTAGCAAAATGACGCGTATTGCGCTGCATAAGATACTTTGCCCGGTCAAGATCATAATCCCCGTCAAGATATCCCTTAACCTCTTTTATTCCGATAAGCTGTTCAACCGTCGGGCTTAACCGCATGCCATCCAATTGTTTGACCTCATCAATGAGCCCTGCCGCGAGCATATCCTCAACGCGCTGGTCAATACGTTGATAAAGTTGGGCGCGCTCTCTGTTAAGCGCAAAAACAGCAATGTCATATTCTCCCCACAGGCCGCGGCGCGAACCCTGTAACTGCGAGATCGGTTTTTTTGTCCCTTCATACACTTCCAGGGCACGGATGATCCTGCGTTTGTCATGGGAATGAATTCTTGCAGCCGCCCCGGGATCAACCCGTTCCAATTCTACATGAAGAGCCCCGCAACCCTGCTCCTCAGCCCTCTGTTCCAGTTCCCGTCGTCGCTGCGGATCTTTTACTCCTGCTTGCCCCTCCTTGGCAGAGTCTCCAAAAATTCCATCCAACAAAACCTGCATGTACATACCACTGCCGCCGGTCACAATCGGAATTTTATTCTGCTTGTGAATGGCACCAATAGCATCTTTTGCCAATTGATTAAAAATAGCGGCATTAAATTCTTGTTCAACTGAGATAATATCAATAAGATGATGCTTGATGCCGTCAAGAATATCGGCAGAGGGTTTATTGCTGGCGATGGATATTTCCTTGTAAACCTGCATGGAGTCGCAAGAGACAATCTCGCCGTTGCATTTTTTGGCTAACTTCAAAGCGACATCGGTCTTACCCACGGCCGTCGGCCCCACGACAAAAATAATTTTTTGAGGATTCATGCCGTCTGGTTTTTCTTTTTAAAAGTGAATTTAAACTCCATTCCCTTTTTCTCGGCCTTTTGCGCTTTAAAATCGGCAGATTCCGGCGGTTTCTTTCTAAACGTAATCTTTACTTTTCGTTTCTGCATAAATAGTCCTGAATCACACCTTTGTGATCAAAGGCATAGTCGCCTTTGAGAAGATCTTCATATCTGACGACCTTCAGACCTTTGGCATCGTCGCCGGATTGCGGCGTGCCTTTGCCTTTGGCGATAAAGACCGTGCTAACCGTATGAAACCGCGGATCGCGGTCCGGTTTTGAATAGGTGTGAAATTGTCTTAAATCCACCAAATCCATATGGGTTTCCTCTTTTGCCTCGCGCACGACCGCCTCTTCGAGACTTTCGCCCTGGTCGACAAAACCCCCCGGCAGGGCCCATCCATAAGGAGGATTGGAGCGTTCAATCAAAATGATGCCCTGGGCCAGTTCAATAATAATATCCACGGTCACATAAGGGCCGGAGCCCAAATCATCCTGGATATGATCAATGTAACCGCGCATCGTTGTGTTAAAAATTTCAAAGGCCTCCTCTTGAGACAAGCAGAATACGATTTTCTTAACCGTTCTTCCCCTTTCGTCAAAGCGCGCAAACTTCAAAACCTCCTGCGCCATAATCTTGGATGCCGCACCAACGTCTATAGCCGCGTTTCCTTCATTTCTCCACGACAGATTCAAAGCAACAGATGCGGTATTCATGTCCTTGGCAGAAGAAAGCGCCTGGGCACAATCCCGGCGCAGCGCGTGTTCATCATCCAAAGCTGCTACTATATCAAGGCCGTCTGTCTGTCCTTTAACGATTTCAATTTCTGTATCTTTGATTTTCACCCCTCCACCCCCACGCCGTATTCATAAACCATGCGTCCGCCGTTATAGGCGGCGAGGGTCACCAAGGCGACGACAGCAAGAAGAACAACAGGGAAGATAATCCTGAAATACTTGGCGCCCCGTTCTCTGATAAACCATAAAAGAGGCAGAGAGATCAGAGAAACCCACATCCCCCATAAGGCAAACAGGCGATGCCAATCCAGAATATTATGCTTTAAATGCAACGCCTCCGCCTCCCACAACCCGGTCTTAACAGCCAGAGGGGTAACGCAAGCAGCCAAAATATAAATATGTACGGCTGTCTGATGCAGAGACTTCTTCTTAAGGAGAAGACTTAATATTTCCAAACCTAAGGCACTGATAAAAAGGGCGATCGGAAAATGAACCAAAATCGGATGGATGTGAATATGCATGAGATAATTCTCCTTCCGTATTAATGATCATGGTCACCATGTTCCTGACTGTCTTTATGCTCGAAACTTTCCTCATCGTGCTCTTCAGCCATCGTCTCCTCAACAATCTTTACGTATTTCTCCGGATCTTTCTTGAAATCCTTTACACACATTTTACAGCAAAAATTATAGATCTTGCCCTTATATTCGTATTGGACCGGTTCTCCCATCTCATCCACCGGCTCTTTACTAACAGGGCAAATTTTATTTCCCACTTCAACAGCATCCGTCGAAAAGGCATCCGCCTTTATGGACTCTTCGTGCTCGCCGTGATGATGACCTTCCTCCGCAAGAACATACCCGGGCAAT
>CBDUYP010000160.1:0-3196 GCA_965371485.1 uncultured bacterium | reverse complement strand
GCTGCGCCCGCCGTATAATAAAATTAATTCTGGTGTACGGGCGAACGGCCGCCTGTCCCCGATAGGGGGTTCGCCCCTACCTGTGCCCGTCAGGGCACGATGAAATACATCCGATAACATCAAAAACGGCGCCATGCCGACACCCCCGGCAATCATGACAACCTGTTTGGTTGTTTTCGGCGGCATACCAAACGGCTTGCCGAGGGGACCTAATATATCTAAGACATCTCCTTGCTTCTTCTCAGAAAGCACCATGGTCCCCTGGCCGACAGCTTCACAAACAATCTCAACATACTTTTTCGCGCGATAAATACTGAAAGGACGACGGAAGAAAGGCGACAGGCCATCGTTGATGCGGATATGGATAAACTGGCCCGGCTTGGCAGCTCTGACAATCGGCTTGGCATCAATACACAAGCGGTAAAACCGCGAAGAAAGTTTTTTATTTGAGACGACCTTGAATTTATTTTGGATGACAGACATTTTAAAATAGGCTCGCTTCGCTCGCAACTATTTTATGCACGTGTTCGTAATTTCCCCGATGGGGAAATTCCGATACTATAAGATTTCTGATACCGGTACCACCAGCCTATTACAAATACCAACATGGCTACAATAAATACTATCAGAGTTTGAGGAATATCAATGACATTAAAAACAATCTTCTCCTGTATTGTTTCAAGCACAAGCGCGAGAACCGGCCATGCGATGAGTCCCCTCTTTTCCTTAGTGTTCCACGCCTCTCCCCGGGGGAAAACCTTTTTCATATTAATCTTCCAACTGCTCTTCAAAGAAGGGAATATCCGGGGAACTTTCCCAGCATACGTTTCATAATCTTTCCCGAAGGTCTTTCTTAAATATTTTTCTTCCTTAATCACCTGCCGTTTAAACCGCATATAAAAAACCCGCGCAAAAACAGGCAAAGTCCACCACGGCCAGACCATCAGCACAAATCCCCCTCCGATCAAAAAACTCCCCAAATACATCGGATTGCGCGTGTAAGCATAAAGACCTGTTTTAACAAGCCCTTCCCCCTTTTTAGAATGTGCCTTTTTATGGCCGCGCGCGGCCATACGGAAATAAGTCCCTTTTAAAATCATGATAAAGCCGAAAAAATCACATATATTGTCAAAAATCCGGCTCTTTAGGTACAATTGCGGGAATAAATACAATAATCCTGTGAGGATAATAATAGATGATAAAATGGAACTATCGATCTTAATTCGCTTTTTAATGAGAGATTCCCTCCATTTAAACCATTATTTTACCTATTTTATGGGTACAATGCTCCACTTTTACATATTTAGATATTTTCCAGAATTCCAAAAATCCTGTTTTCCACATATTGTACACACTCTGTGGATAACTACAAGATGTAGAAAAATGTCATGTCCTGGTATTGTTAAGCAAGCTATCTTAATGATTCCAGATCAGGAATATGTCTCCGTCGCGAGTTCCGCAGCCATCCCGACTTAGAAGGCGGGATGTTGCGAGGATTGTTTGAGCAGCGGAGATATATTTCTGATCTGGAATCATCAACTGCGACCTATTTGAATCCAAAGGGCCCGACGGGAATCGAACCCGTATCGCAGGAACCGGAATCCTGTACTTTATCCGTTAAGCTACGGGCCCGCATAAACAATTTTCCCGTTACAAATCGTCGTCGTGACGCATCCTTTAAGTTTTCTGCCGACGAAAGGAGAGTTTTTCGATTTTGAAACAAAATCTTCTTCTCTCACAACCCATTCCTTATCCGTATCAATAATCGTAATATCCGCGTCAAACCCCTCGGCAATAACACCTTTATTTTTCAATCCCGTAATCTCTGCCGGGGCCTTTGACATTCTCGCAACCATCTGCGGCAGAGAAAGAACCTTTTTATTAACCAATTCCGTCATCGTCAACCCGACGGAAGTTTCAAGCCCGATCATCCCGTACGGGGCATCGTCAAAACCCACCTCTTTGTCCTCTTGAGTATGCGGCGCGTGGTCGGTAACAATACAATCGATGGTCCCATCTTTTAAACCCGCTTTAACAGCATCAACATCTTCCTGTGTCCGCAAAGGAGGACTGACCTTCGTATCAGGGTCAAAGGTTTTAACCGCCTCATCTGTTAACGTAAAGTGATGCGGACAAGCCTCGGCTGTCACCTGAATCCCCTGACTTTTAGCAGACCGGATTAATTCAACAGCCCTTTTCACACTAACATGGGCAATATGGATCTTCGTGCTCAAATAATGCGCCAATTCAATATCCCGGCTGACGATCACGGTCTCAGACACCCCCGGATCCCCTTTCATTCCCAACAGCGTCGAGCAATACCCCTCGTTCATCACCCCGCTGCCTGTCAAAAGCGGATCCTGACAATGCTGAATCAAGAGCACCCCTACCATCTTCGCGTACTCCATGGCAAGGCGCATCAGGCGGCTGTTGTTGACAACCTTACCGTCATCAGAAAGAGCAAGACACCCGGCAGCCTTAAGCTCAAACATATCACTGAGCTCTTCTCCCTTTTCCCCTTTTGTTATCGCGCCGACAGGAATCACGTTGGTTAAGCCGACCCGTTTGGACTCCTTGATAATCGCCTCAACAATCATGGCATTATCAATCACCGGACGCGTATTAGGCATACACATAATGGTTGTAAATCCGCCCCGGGCCGCGGCCTGACAGCCTGTTTCAATCGTTTCCTTATCTTCACGACCCGGCTCGCGCAAATGCACGTGCATGTCAATCAATCCCGGCAAAACATGCTTGCCCTCAGCGTCGATAATTTTATGTTTATCGTTAGCAATGGAAGGGGCAATCTTTTCGATGCGGCCTTTATCCAACAGGATGTCGCAAGCAGAACCGGAAACCTTGTCTGCGTTGACAATGATCGCATTTTTGATTAATAGTGACATAATTGCCCCACATGTTGTACGGGCGAACGGCCGTTCGCCCCTACGTTAGCAATAAATACAATACCGCCATTCTTATGGCCACCCCGTTGGTGACCTGTTGCAGAATCACGGAATATTCTCCGTCAGCCACCTCAGCTGACAGTTCAACACCCCTGTTGGTGGGCCCGGGATGCATGATCAGTAGGGGCGAACCCCCTATCGGGGACAGGCGGCCGTTCGCCCCTACCCTCCGGGCTTGTTTTAACTTTTCCTTATTTATGCCGAACTTTTTGGCATACTCTCTGATTGAGGGA
>CBDUYP010000159.1:0-3210 GCA_965371485.1 uncultured bacterium | reverse complement strand
GAAACTCAGCCAGTCCAATATGAACCAATTGCAAGCGTATGACTGGCCGGGAAACGTTCGGGAACTGCAAAACGTGATCGAGCGGGCGATCATCACTTCACAATCCGGCAAACTTCATTTTAACCTGCCTGCCGGTCAGATAGGTGAGGGGGAGGTGCGCTTTATTCTGACGTGCGAGATATCAAGCATTTATAAACGGCTTGATAAGGTCAGAAAGGTTCATAATGTCATTTTTCTCCCAAGTTTTGCCGCTGCCCAAAAGGTACAAACGAAATTAGGATCCATTGGGAATATTTCTTCCGACGGACGGCCTATTTTAGGATTGGATTCGCGGGATTTATTGGAAATTATTCTGGAATCCGATCCGTTAAGTTATTTAGTCCCGGCTCATATCTGGACGCCGTGGTTCTCGGCCATGGGATCTAAAAGCGGGTTTGACCGCATGGAAGATTGTTTTGGGGACTTATCTTCTCATATTTTTGCTGTTGAGACAGGACTTTCTTCGGACCCGCCCATGAACTGGCGGTTGAGCCAATTGGATTCTTATGCCCTTATTTCAAATTCAGATGCCCATTCAGCATCGAAATTGGGACGTGAGTCCACCATTTATGATACGGAATTTTCTTATCCCGGAATTTATCATGCCCTTCGCGACCCTAAAGACAAAGGATTGCTAGGTACTGTTGAATTTTTTCCCGAAGAGGGGAAATATCATTATGACGGACATCGTCAATGCCGGGCACGTCTGCATCCTAAAGAAACCATCGCCAACAAAGGGTTGTGCCCGGTGTGCGGGAAGCCTGTTACCGTCGGTGTTATGGCCCGTGTTGAAGAATTAGCCGACCACCCGGCCGGGAGAAAATCTCCCCGGTGGCGGCCTTATTACAGTTTGATTCCCTTGCCGGAAATCATTTCCGATGCCCGGGGAGTAGGCCCTAACAGTAAAAGTGTTCAGACTCTTTTCATGGCTATGCTGAATAAACTTGGTAATGAGATGTTGATATTACGCGATCTTCCTCTTGCTGAAATCGAAAAGGTCAGCGGGGACTTGATTGCCGAAGGAATCCGGCGGGTGAGGGAGGGAAAGGTCGATATCGCGGCCGGCTATGACGGGGAATATGGAACAGTTAAAATATTTTCACCGAAGGAACGGGATACAGCTAAGAAACAATTGACGTTGTTTTAAAAAAATGTCTAATCAACCCTCTGATGTTAATCCTGCCCAATGGAATGCCATCACGTTTAAAGGAAGTCATCTTTTAATCGTTGCCGGACCCGGAACAGGAAAGACGCATACCTTAACGCATCGTATCGCACACATTGTTCAAGGCTTGCCCGAGCCCGACGGGGAACGGGTGTTGGCGATTACCTTTACCAACAGGGCTGCGCAGGAAATGCGTGAGCGGCTGTTAACGCGCCTTCCCAAAAGCGATTTCTGCCTGACGGTGGGCACCTTTCATCAGTTTTGTCTGAGTGTTCTGCGTCAATATACAAAGGAAGCGAACCTTCCGGATGGTTTTCGTGTTGCCGATGCTGAGGAAATGAAATCTCTTGCAAAGGATTTAGCTCCCAGGGAGAGGGACTGGCTTGATTTTGATGAGTTGTTGTCAGAGACCCTTAAACTTTTTGAGAACCGTCCGGATATTCTGGGAAAAACACAAAATATTTACCGCACCGTCTTTGTCGATGAATATCAGGA
Organism: uncultured bacterium; assembly: GCA_965371485.1. Lineage (GTDB taxonomy): Bacteria > Omnitrophota > Gorgyraeia > Zapsychrales > JANLHA01 > CBDUYP01. The sequence goes on along the minus strand of CBDUYP010000159.1, from coordinate 1,511 downwards.
TATCAATGCCGTACAGCACGCGCTTCTTAAGATTCTCGTCGGTGAGAAGGGGAGGATTACAGCCTTCGGTGATCCGAATCAGGCGATTTACGGTTTTCGCGGATCGGATGTGGGGTATTTTAACAGTTTTTCCAAAGATTTTCCCGGGGCCGTGACCTTGTCTTTGTCGGAAAATTATCGTTGCGCGCAGAATCTTCTTTCGGCATCCGGCCAGATGATAGCCGGGAGTGACTGTGCGCCTGTTCCTGAGTTAACGGCGAAGATTTATTCGCAAGGGCGGTTAACGGTTCATGAGGCCGCAACCGACAGGGCAGAGGCTGAATACGTGGTCCATCAGATTGAGAAAATGGTTGGAGGGACCAGTATGTTCTCACAGGATTCCGGACGTGTGGAGAATTATGACGGGGGAGAGCATAGTTTCGGCGACATCGCTGTGCTTTACCGGCTTAACAGTCAGTGTCTGGCCTTAAGACAAGCCTTTGACCGCAGCGGGATCCCGTACCAGATTTCCTCAAAAAAGATGGTTGGTAAATCGCAGAATTTGTCTGAGGATTTTTATTTTCAGGGAAGTGATAATGATATGGATATCGTAGTAGAGAAGGTTTCGCTGATGACGATCCATGCGGCCAAGGGGCTTGAATTCTCTGCCGTTTTTATGATCGGATGCGAACAGAATCTTTTGCCGCTTCATTTGGAAAACCTGGTGTCTGATGTGGAGGAGGAGAGGCGGTTATTTTATGTCGGGATGACCCGTGCCAAGGAGCGGCTTTTTCTTGTGAGAGCCCGCCTCCGCCGTCTTTACGGCAAAACCTACCACAATGCCCCTTCCGTATTTTTATCGGATATTGAGGAAGGGCTTAAAGAATACGAAAAGGCCCACCCTAAACTTAAACGTCATAAAAAGGATGAGGAACAATTGAGTTTGTTTTGATTATTTTCGTGTGTCCCCGGCATTTCACCTCTCATACAAAACAAACCATTTGCCGGTATCCATCCCGGTTTCGGCCTCCACTAAAAGCGGGAACATTTTGCGAAGGATCATAAAGAGACCCTTTCCGGCATCACGCCTTAAAATAAATACCGCTTTGCGTTGTGTCGTATGCAATAATTTTTTCAACCGGTCAACTTCATCCTGGCTTCTCAATGGATCAATATAAACAACGCACTGGTCTTTATTGCCATACAGGGCCTTGATGTAATACATCCCCCAACTCAAGACGATAAAAACATACGGCCCGGAGAATTCCTGATTGAGAAACGCGTTTAAATCCACCATCGCCGGATGATTTTTTTCTTTATACGGCAGCTGAGCAAGGCCGGCATACAGGCGGGTATTCACAACAAGAAAGACAATCACCATCAGCCAGACAACTTTATCTTTCTTGCATTGAGATCCTATGGCAAAAAGAGCCAAAATCAAAAACGGAAAACTCAAAACGGCATGATGCATGCCCCAAACCTTCATTGACAAACTCAACCAGAAGTTCGGCAAAGCCGGTGTCAAGTTTAGC
>CBDUYP010000158.1:0-3234 GCA_965371485.1 uncultured bacterium | reverse complement strand
GTCCGACGGGGTTGGGACAAAATTGCTGGTTGCCAAGCATCTCGGGCAGCATGATACCGTGGGGATTGATTTGGTGGCGATGAACGTCAATGATATTTTATGCGTGGGCGCCGAACCTCTTTTCTTTCTTGACTACATTGCCTGCGGGAGATTGAACACACGGGTTTTGAAAGATGTCGTTAAGGGCATTGCACGTGGATGCCGTCAGGCCGGCTGCAGCCTTATCGGCGGAGAAACAGCGGAGATGCCGGGGATGTACAAGCCAGGAGAATATGATTTAGCCGGTTTTGCCGTTGGGGTTGTGGAAAAAAAGAAGATCATTGACGGCTCGCGGATTAAAACAGGGGACCGGGTGATCGGGCTGCCGTCGAGCGGTTTGCATTCTAACGGGTTTTCTCTGGTCCGCCGTGTCTTTTCTTTGAAAGAACAAAAAAAGATGGGCAAAGAGCTGCTGATGCCGACACGGATTTATGTGAAAGAGGTTTTAAGTATTATTACGAAATTTGACGTACACGGTATGGCCCATATTACAGGCGGGGCATTTTATGATAAATTGACAAAGATTCTTCCTGAGGATAAGTGTTTCGTTATTGATAAAAAGGCGTGGCCTCAATTAAATGTATTTCAAAATATACAAAAAAAAGGTAAAATAGCCGATTCAGAAATGTTCAGGACCTTCAACATGGGTATCGGGATGGTGTTGGTGGTGCGCCCTCAAGACGAGAGAGGCATCCGCTTAAAGTTATCAAAGATGCGTATGCACTCATATAGAATAGGGGAAGTTGTGAAGGATAAGAGGAGAAAGATTAGGATATGAAAATTCTCATTGTAGGTTCCGGTGGGCGTGAGCATGTTTTGGCCTGGAAGATTCAGCAAAGTCCCCGGGTCAAGAAAATTTATTGCGCCCCCGGCAACGGCGGCATCGGGCAAATAGCCGAGTGTGTGGATATTAAGTCTGACGACATCCCGTCGCTTCTTCAATTCGCGAAGAAAACAAAGATTGATTTAACCGTTGTCGGCCCCGAGGTTTCTCTGGTCGCGGGCATCGTGGATGCCTTTGAAGTGAACGGCCTTAAGATTTTCGGGCCTGACAAAGCGGCTGCCCGGCTGGAAGCCAGTAAGGTTTTTGCTAAAGAATTTATGCAGAGATACCATATCCCGACGGCCGATTTTAAATCGTTTGACATCGTCGAACAAGCGCGGGATTTTCTTGAAAAAGCCGTGTTCCCGCTGGTTGTTAAGGCCGACGGATTGGCTGCCGGTAAAGGGGTCATCATTTGCAATTCCCTGAAAGAAGGACAGGATGCTCTTGATAAAATGATGTGCCAAAAGATTTTTAAAGAGGCCGGCAGAAGGGTCATTATCGAAGAATGTCTTGAGGGTGAAGAGGCCTCGATTCTATCGGTGAGCGACGGTGAGAATTATGTTATTCTTGATTCGTCACAGGACCATAAACGTATTTTTGACGATGATCTCGGCCCCAACACCGGCGGGATGGGGGCTTATTCACCTGCCGGGATTATTACAGAAGACATATTGAAAGAAATTGAGGCGCGTGTTATTGAGCCGACCATTCGCGGAATGCGCAAAGAAGGGCATCCTTTTAAAGGTATTCTTTACGCGGGGTTGATGATGACGAGTGACGGCCCCAAGGTTTTGGAATTCAACGTGCGTTTTGGAGATCCGGAGGCGCAGGCCATACTTCCGAGACTCAAGAATGATTTAGTCGACATCATGTTAGCCGGCTGCGAGGGACGCTTAGGCGGTATGGATTGCCGGTGGGATCCCCGCAGTTGTGTTTGTGTTGTTATGAGTTCCGGCGGTTATCCCGGGAAATATGAAACAGGAAAAGAGATTACCGGCCTCAAGGAAATAACACGGGATTCTGATACCATGATTTTTCATGCCGGGACAAAAAAGGACGGTGACACCATCAGAACATCCGGCGGCCGTGTTCTGGGTGTGACGAGTTTGGACATGGGGATACAGGCTGCGATCAAAAAGGCCTATGACGCGGTTGAAAAAATTAAGTTTGACCGTTGTTTTTTCAGACGGGATATCGGTATCAGGGCCGTAAAGGAGGATCCTATTCACAGGGGAGTCTACAATGAACGATATTAAAGTCGCTGTTATGATGGGCAGTAAGTCCGATATGCCGACGATGGAAGAGACGGTAAAGATCCTTGATGATTTCGGGGTTCTCTATGAGATCAAGGTGCTTTCCGCGCATCGTACGCCAAAAGAAACAGCTCAGTATGCCGAGGGATTAAGAGCGCGCGGTGTTAAGGTTGTGGTTTGCGGGGCCGGGGCTTCAGCAGCACTGGCCGGGGTTGTGGCCGCGCACACGATTTTGCCCGTGATCGGTATTCCCATTGATGCCACCTCGCTCAACGGAATGGATGCCCTGCTTTCGACGGTACAGATGCCGCCGGGCGTACCGGTGGGGGCTGTGGCTATCGGCAAGGCAGGGGCGAAAAATGCGGCGCTTCTGGCGCTGCGAATCTTAGCAGTATCCGATAAACAGATCGGGGAGAAATTAGCGGATTTTAAGGAAACACAACGGAAAAAGGTCCTGGAGGATTAGGGTTGCAGACAAAGATTATTAAGGTTCATCCGGAACGTCCTGAAATCGATAAGATTTCCGATTGCGCGAAGGTGATCCGCCAGGGCGGTCTGGTTGTTTTTCCGACGGAAACGGTTTACGGTATTGCCGCGGATTTCAATAATGAAAAGGCGATGGCGCGCCTGCGTGAAATCAAGAGCCGTCCGCTGGAGAAACCGTTCTCCGTACTTATTTCACAAAAGGATCTCATTTCGAATTATACGCCTATCGCGGATCCGATGGTTTATAAATTGATCGATGCATGCTGGCCGGGACCGTTGACCGTTGTGGTCCCCAGCCACGACCATATTAAAGACGAAACCGTGGGTATCCGTATGCCGCATCATGCGATTGCGATCAGTCTTGTCCGGGAATCCCAGTGTACGGTCGCAGCACCCTCGGCGAATTCCAAAGGCAAGCCCGCGCCCGCGACGTGTCAGGAGGCATTGCAGGATTTGGACGGATTGGTGGATATTGCCATCGACGGCGGATCAGCGAAATTCGGTCAGTCTTCTTCTGTTGTTGATTTTACGAGATCGAAGCCGGTTGTCATGCGTGAGGGTGTTATCACTCAGAAGGAAGTTGATCGTATCACACAGAAGAAAATCATTCTTTTTGTGTGTACCGGAAAC
>CBDUYP010000157.1:0-3235 GCA_965371485.1 uncultured bacterium | reverse complement strand
TTTACCCTCGGCGGAACCGGCGGCGGGATTGTGCATGATGACGCCGAGTTTGAACGCATCGCGTCGCTGGGGATTGAAAGCAGTATGATCAATGAGATTCTCATTGAGGAATCCATCGTCGGATGGAAAGAATATGAGCTGGAAGTCATGCGCGACAACAAAGATAATGTCGTCATTGTCTGTTCGATTGAAAACCTGGACGCCATGGGGGTTCATACCGGCGACAGTATTACGGTGGCCCCGGCCCAGACGCTTTCTGATAAAGAGTATCAGAATATGCGGGATGCCTCTCTGGCCATTATCCGGGAAATCGGGGTTGAAACAGGAGGGTCGAATATTCAGTTTGCCGTCAATCCCAACGACGGGCGGATGGTCGTCATTGAAATGAACCCGCGGGTCTCGCGCAGTTCCGCTTTGGCGAGTAAGGCCACGGGTTTTCCGATCGCCAAATTTGCCGCCAAACTCGCTGTCGGGTATTCGCTCGACGAGATCCGCAATGACATCACCCGCGAAACACCGGCATCGTTTGAACCGACGATCGATTATTGCGTGGTCAAGGCGCCGCGTTTTACTTTTGAGAAATTTCCAGAGGCCAAGGATATTCTCTGCTTGCAGATGAAATCCGTCGGGGAGACCAGGTCCATCGGGCGCACCTTTAAAGAGGCCCTGCAGAAAGCTTTGCGCGGCCTGGAGATAGGGCATACGGGGTTGGATAATAAGTTGGATTACCGGGATATCCCGGATGAAAAAATAAAATTGCGATTAACAGAACCCAATGCCTCGAGAATATTTTACATAAAATATGCCCTTCAAAAAGGGATGTCGTTTGAAGAGATCACGCGACTGAGCGGCATTGATGTCTGGTTTGTCGCGCATATCCAGGAAATCCTTGATGTGGAACAGGAATTGATTGCAATGCATAAAAAATGTAGGGAACCCCGCCGTGGCGGGATCCCTACGATTCTTTTGCGTAAGGCCAAGGAGTACGGGTTCAGTGATGCTCAGCTTGCAAAGATAATGGAAACAACAGAGAAAGATATTCGCTCTTTACGTAAAGAAAAAAAGATTGTGGCAACGTTTAAGCAGGTGGATACCTGCGCCGCCGAGTTTGAGGCCTATACCCCGTATTATTATTCCACGTATGAGTCCGAGGATGAGGCTGTGATGGAAAATAAAAAGATGGATGAAAAGATCAGCGGCAAGCGGAAAAAAATTATGATCTTAGGCGGTGGCCCGAATCGGATCGGTCAGGGAATCGAATTTGATTATTGTTGTTGTCATGCTTCCTTTGCTCTCAAGGAGATGGGATACGAGACGATTATGGTTAATTCCAATCCTGAAACCGTATCCACGGATTATGATACCTCTGACAGATTGTACTTTGAACCATTGACATTTGAAGACGTGATGAACATCATCGATGTTGAAAAGCCGGACGGGGTTGTTGTCCAGTATGGAGGGCAGACGCCGTTAAACCTGGCCCACCGGCTTCATGAAGCCGGTGTTCCGATTATCGGGACAAGTGTTGAATCGATTGACTTAGCCGAGAACCGCGAACGGTTTTCTGAATTTATCGGCAGATTGAAAATTGCTCAGCCCCAAAACGGTTCGGCTGTTTCGTCAGAGGAGGCCATCCGCGTTGCCGACCGGATAGGCTATCCTGTTTTGGCCAGACCCTCTTATGTCTTAGGGGGCCGGGCCATGCGTATTGTGTATGACAAAGAATCCCTTTTGTCTTTTATCAATGAGGCACGGGATGTGTCACCGGGTCATCCGATTTTAATCGACAGGTTTCTCGAGGATGCCATTGAAGTTGATGTCGACGCTATTTGCGACGGCGAAGAGACCTTTGTCGCCGGAATTATGGAACATATTGAGAATGCCGGCATTCATTCCGGGGATTCCGCCTGTGTCCTGCCGCCGCATACCATCAGCCAAGAAGTGATTGAGCAGATCAAACAACATACGCGCGCGATGGCGCAGGGATTAAATGTCATCGGGCTTATTAATATTCAATTCGCGGTTAAGGACAATACGGTTTATGTGCTGGAGGTCAATCCCCGGGCATCAAGAACAGTACCTTTTGTCAGCAAGACCACAGGAATGCCTTTGGCAAAGATTGCTGTCCAGATTATGGCCGGGAAGAAAGTGAAAGACTTTAGTCTTTCACTGGACGATACGCCCGGGCATGTCGCTATTAAAGAATCGGTTCTTCCTTTTTCAAGATTTTCCGGCGTTGATATTGTCCTGGGTCCGGAGATGAAATCAACCGGCGAGGTTATGGGAATAGCGTCCGATTTCGGCGCTGCCTTTGCCAAGTCGCAGATATGCGCCAATCAAAGCTTGCCGACACAGGGAAAGATATTCTTAAGTGTTAACGACGCTGACAAAGAGCGGGTTGTTTTCCTGGCGAGAAAACTGGAAGATTTAAAATTCAGCCTCGTATCCACGCAGGGGACGGCCGGGGTGCTGCAATCGAACGGGATTGATGTTGAAAAGATTGACAAACACGGCGAAGGAAAAAACAATGTATTGACATTGATCAAGAAAAATGAGATAAATTTGATTATCAATACACCATCCGGGAAAAAAAGCCAATCAGATATGCGCGCGATCCGTGCGGCCGCGATTTTGCATAATGTTCCCTGCATTACAACAATTCAGGGGGCATGGGCCGCGGTGAACGGTATCGCGTCTGCCATGGAAAAAGAATTTTCAGTTAAATCTTTGCAGGATTATTACACAGAAGGGAAGCAAGATGTGCGGGATTATCGGAGTATCCAAGCATAAGAATGCCGCCAAGATTTCGTTTTTAGGACTCTATGCCCTTCAGCACCGGGGAGAAGAGGCTGCCGGCATCGCTTCTTATGACGGCAAGGATATCCACATCATCAAAAATTCCGGCCTTGTCGCCGACGCTTTAAATGAACAGGCTATTAACGAATTAAAGGGACAGGCAGCCATCGGTCATTGCCGTTATTCGACAACAGGATCCAGTAATGATAAAAACATTCAACCCTTCCTCGTGATTCATAAAAACCGTCCTATTGCGGTGGCACATAACGGAAATCTGACGAATACCGATGAACTTTATCGCCGGCTTGAAGAGGAGGGCTCGATCTTTCAGACATCCATGGATTCGGAGATTATTGTCCATCTTTTGGTCAGAACGAACAACGGGGATCTCAAGAAATGGTTTGTCAATGTTTTGTCCCAATTGGAAGGGGCTTTCTCT
>CBDUYP010000156.1:0-3254 GCA_965371485.1 uncultured bacterium | reverse complement strand
GGCCCGAGAGGATTTTCCGCATCATGGAAAGTGATTATGATGATTTGGTCAAATTGTGCGTGAAGGATTTTATGTCCAATATTTCAAAGTTTGAACAGAGGTCTGTCAGCGAAGAGACAACAGTGTAAACAGACGTTAAGAAAGGAACACATGATGGCGGAAACACAAACACAGTTACAGTGGGAGAATCAGGTCCTCGTCAAGTTTAACAACATGATTAAACTTATTCCTCTTTTTCACCGGGAAATTGCCAAGCAGGTTGTTGAAAAGAAGGCTGTGCAAAATGCGCAGGATCGAGGATCCGGTATCGTGGAAGAATCCGATATTGTTAAGGCATTCTTTTCCGAGGTTCCCAAGGCTTTTTACAGTTTGATGATCAGGCTGTTTGACGAGGTCGGGTTTAATTATCAAAAACAGCAGCAAGGGTAATCAGCAAAAAATGAGAATCGCAGTTATTGGAGCAGGGGCTATCGGTTCAGTGGTGGCTGGGTATTTGGTTAAGTCCGGGCAGGATGCCAAGGATGTGCTTCTTGTTGGCAGATCCGGCCAGGTGGATGCTGTTAATAAAAGCGGCTTACGGATTAAAAGTTCCGACGGTGAAGAAACAATTCGCTTAAGGGCGGCCGTGAAGCTGGATGATGCGTATGATCTGGTGATTTTTACGGTCAAGACTCAGGATATTGAGCAGGCGTATCAGGATAATCATACATTTCTGGAAAACGGTTTGGTTATGACAACGCAGAACGGTGTTCAGGCGGATAATCTTTTGAGCTTTCATATTGAACCGGTAAGGATGATCAGCAGTATTGTCATGTTCGGTGTTACGTATACACAACCCGGCGAGATCACTTTTAATTTTCCCGGAGACTGGATTATCGGGAAACCTTATACGGCTAATGATGAGCAGGTACACAAAATTGCCGATATTTTCAGAAAGGCGTTTCCCGTTGAGGTTTCACCCAATATTATGGGAATGAAATGGCTGAAATTGTTCGTGAATTTTAATAATTGCATTCCTGCTTTGATCGGAAAATCCATGCAAGAGACCTTCAGTGATATGGATTTTTGTAAATTAAGTGTGCGGCTTCTTAAAGAAGGTGTCGCTGTTGTCCGGGAGGCCAAAATGGAGCTTGCCTCTCTGCCGAAATTTCCGGTGGAACGCATTTTCGGATTGGCCGAGATGCCTGAGGAGCAGGCGGCCGGCATTATGAACAAAACTTTGACGAACCTTAGTAAGGAACCCTTGTACGGGTCGATATTGCAAAGTATTCTGCGTAAAAGATCAAGTGAAATTGATTTCATCAACGGCGAGATCACCCAAATCGCCAAAAGTATTCGGATGAAATCGCCGTTGAACCGAAAGATTGTTGATTTGGTTCATCAGGTAGAACAGGAATGGAAATTTTTTGAACCCCAGGAAATAAAAAAAGAATTCAATCTGTAGGGGCGAATGATTATTCGCCCATACGTAGAATTGGAGAAGAAATGAACAAACAAAGACGCGTTGTTATTACAGGAGTCGGTATCGTTTCCCCTAACGGTATCGGCAATAATGCCTGTTGGGAAAGTATGATTAACGGGGTATCTGCTGTCCGTCGGGTAACCGAGTTTGATGTCTCGCTTTTTAATACCAAGATTGCGGCGCAGGTCAGGGACTTTGACCCTGTCGCGTTGGGGTTGACGTGGGATGAAAGTGTCCGGATGGACCGTTATGTTCAATTCGCTGTTGTGGCTGCCCGCATGGCGCTTGAGGATTCTCATATGGATTTAAGTAAAATCAATAAAGAACGGATGGGAGTATCCCTGGCTAACGCGATTTGCGGAACAAAATATATGGAAGAGGAATTTGCGCTGGTGACCGACAGCGGGAAGAATCCCATTGACCCTTCGATTGTCCGTCCGGATTTATATGATGCCGCCATGTTTAACACGCCTTCAAGCGAGATAACAGCGAAATACGGTTTGCAGGGGATTTGCAACACCATCTCAACCGGGTGTACTGCCGGGACAGATTCCGTCGGATTTTCTTACGAGGCGATTCAGGACGGCGATGCGGACATTATGATTACCGGTGCCAGCGAAGCGCCGATCACCCCGATTACATTCGGGGCCTTTGACACGGTCAATGTTTTATCCGTTCATAATGATGAGCCGGAAAAGGCCTCACGGCCGTTTGACGCGAGGCGCAACGGCTTTGTGATCTCGGAAGGGGCAGGACTCCTTGTTGTCGAGGAGCTTGAGCATGCTTTGAAACGCAAAGCGCGGATTTATTGCGAAATCACCGGGTTTGGAACGACATGCAACGCGTATCACATGACGGATTTACCGAAAGAAGGGGACGCCATGAGCGATTGTATCCAAATCGCCATGACAGATGCCGGAATCAATCCGGAGGATATTGATTATATTAACGCGCACGGCTCTTCCACCCGGCAAAATGATGCGTTTGAAACCAGCGCGTATAAGATGGCATTAGGTGAGTACGCGTATAAGGTTCCGATCAGTTCCTTAAAGTCTATGATCGGCCATCCTCTCGCCGGGGCCAATGGCATTGAGATTGCCATGGGCGCTCTGATTTTTGAGCGCAATGTTTTGCCCCCGACGATTAATCAAGAAGAAAAAGACCCTGCGTGTGATCTGGACTATATTCCGAATAAATCCAGAGAGAAGGAAGTTAACTGCATGTTAAAGACCAGCAGCGGGTTTTCCGGTATTCACTCGTCGATGGTGTTAAAACGTTTTGAGGAATAATTGTAGGCATTAAAAGGAACGGATAAATAATGAAAAAAATCGCAATAACAGGGTTAGGGCTCATCAGTCCGAGTGGTGTTGATAAACGAAAATTTTGGTCCAATATTAAGGCAGGACGTTCCGCCGTCAAGGAGATTGACCGGTTTGACGCCTCAAAATATGCGTCGCGTATCGCGGGCCAGGTTCACGAGCTGGATGCCTACAGCAATGTTTCGTCGAGACTTTTAAAAAAGATTGATCTTTTTTCCCACATGGCCCTTGTGGCCTCTGAACTTTCCATCGCTGATGCGAAATTAGATTTATCAAAAGAGGATCTTAAGCGCGCGGGAATCTTTATGGGCAATGCCATCGGCGGATGGTTATATGGAGAGACGGAGTTGCGGGATCTTTATCTCGAGGGCAGAGAGGGTGTCAGTCCTTTTATGGCCTCTGCATGGTTTCCTGCCGCGCCCCAGGGACAGGTTTCTATTCATTATGGGATCAAGGGGTATAGTAAAACGGTT
>CBDUYP010000155.1:0-3264 GCA_965371485.1 uncultured bacterium | reverse complement strand
CCTCCAATAACGCTGTTTTGTCATTTAATGCGATGATTTTATTTTGTGCCTTGGTCAGATGATCTTTTGATGCGGCAATATCCTTTATTTCCATCTTTGATGTAACCATCTTGCTGGACATTGTTTCTTCCAGCTCTTTTATTCTGTCCATGGCTTCCCGTCTGTCATCTTCTGCTCTCGCCAACTTTTCTTCTGTATTGCTGATTTTGTGTTCTTCCGCGAGGAATGGTGCCATTCGGATATTTAGCCGCTGTGTCTCTTCATTCGCCTTAACAAGTTCCGCCTTCCCGGTGTTCAGCGCGCGTTCCAGTAAACTGTTTTGATCCGTCAATGATCTTATATCAGAGTTAAGTTTCGCGACTTGCTCCATCGCGTCGCTTTCTCCTTTTTTCAATTTACTTGCAAGGATTTCCAGTTCCCCGGTTGCACCAACCTTTTTCGCCATCTCATTCAATGTCGTTTTAAGTTCCTCCTGGGAAAATTTGAACTCCCCTAAGGCTTTCTTTGTGCTTGTCAGGTTGGCTTCTGCCGTGGCTTTGGATATCTCCAGAGATGACAGCTCTGCTGTAAGGACATTGACTCTTTCCAGGAGTTGCTCTTTTTCCGTTGTCAGGGTCTCAAGCGTTTTTACCAATTCCCTGTGTGGTTTAGCTTTTTCCTCCATCTCGAGGATATTTTCCTTGAGATGTTTTCCTTCTTCAGTTATTTGGTCGAGCGTTCTTCCCATGGCGTTGACTTCGCCCTCGAGTTTATTCCTGGCGATCGTCGTTATTTCCAACCGCGATTCAAGCATCCCGATCTTTTCCACCATGCTTCTTTTTTCATCTTTTAAGCTTGCCAGCTCTGCTCTTTCCCGCAAGGTCACACGCTCAAGATCCCGATAGTCCGTTTCTTTTTCGTCCCGGGAGCGTTCGAGATCTTCAAAGGTCTCCCGCACGGAATTCATATTTAACTTGATGGTATTGTTCTGCTCAATGACGGATCTCAGCTCGGTTTCTACAGATTTGAGTTTTTGGGTTGTGATATCTCTCTCGCTTTGGACAAGCGCGAGTGACCTCTTCAGGTCATACATCGCATTCAATTCTTCCTGCAGGGATTGGGATCTTGCCCAGAGATCATGCTTGGTCGACTCGATCTCTTTAAGGGACTTCTTTGTCGCGTCAACTGTCAGTAATAGACTTTTTTCACAAGAGGAAAAGGTTGCTTTTTCGGTTTCTAAATCTCTTATTTTTTCCTTTAAGTAAAACATCTCTTTGTCCTGAGATGAAAGCCGTCCGGAGAGATCTTCCATGCTGCCAAAGGTATGAACCTGCAATTCAAGGGCGGATTTTATTTCCGTGAGTTTCTCGATTTCTGTTTTTTTCGCGGCAATATCCTGATTCAATGCTTCCTTGATATTAAGGGCATCGTCCAGGGCTGTCTCCACACCGTCAATGGTCTCGATAATATTTCCTGCTTTCATGAGGAACCTCCTGAATCCGTGGTTGCCGTCACCTTATCTTTTAGGGAATGCATGGAATCTTGTATTTCTTTTAATGCCTTTTGGGTTGCAGCCAGTTCGTTTTCGACAGATTTTTTATCTTCTTTAGCGGATTCTGATTGAAGAGCCGCGTTTCTTGTTTTCCATTCCTGCTCCCGGACCGTGTCGTTCATCTTGCGCATCTGCGCCAGCAGTTCTTCTCTTTCTTTGACAAGGGATATATTATCACTTTCAAGCTGTTTGATTCTGGTCTCGAGACGTTTGACTTCGTTGCTTTTTTCGGCAATCGTTATTTTGGAATTCTTTATCGTGTCAGCGGCGGAATCGAGGTATGATCTGAGCTCCTGATTTTTTTTCAATGCGTCCTGTTTGTCTTCTTCGGCGGCCGTTGCTGTCATTGCGATCTCAGAGGCATCTCTGGATACCTCCACGTCCGCTTCAAGCATAACCCTCTCTTTTCTAAGGTTATCCAATTCACCGCGCAGGTCTGTTATATCACGTTCGAGGGAATCTTTGGCAGAGCCAAGCGCCCGCACAGCATCATTAAAATCTTCGACAATATTTTTGGCTTCACCCTCTGAATAAGATGACGGAGTGAAACTCTTCATTGAGGTCATTTTCTTGTTCATCCCTTCCCCCTGACGAAAGTTCAGTTCTTTTATTTATCCTAACGATTCGCAGTTTGTTGCCGGCTATATATTTTTACGCGCAGAGCTATACCCATCCTTGAAGGCGTCCCCTGACGCAGAGACAAAACCTTTCGCGCTGTCTTTGACCGCCTCGAGCGCTTTCAGGGTTTTATCGGCAACGTCCTTTGGTAGTCCACAACACTTACTTTTGATAATCTTGGCGCCGATGACGGTTACCGCCAAGGCGATCAAAATTTTCCCTAAGGTTTTTACCATATCACCCTCCTGTTGGTTGATCCGTTGTAGAACCCGTACCCCGCAAAGAATTGAGGGTATCCTGCGTTTCTTTAGAACCCGGATTACGTGCGATAGCGTCTTCCAGCACCTCGATTGTTTTAGAAGGCTCTCCGATCTTTCTGTAAGCCTGAGCCAGGCTGAGATACGCGTCAATATGATGAAAATTTCCGAAAACAGCCTTCTTCAAATGGAATATGGCTTCATTAAGTTTCGTTTTATTCAACAATGCCATGCCGAGATGGTATTGAGCGGTGGCTGATTCGGGGTTTTTTTCCACAATCTTCCGAAAGAAAAGGATGTCCGTAGACAGCAGATTCTTTGCGTAAATTCCTTTATGAAGATTGAGAATGGCAAGTTGTTTGGATACACAGAAGGAGATACCCTTTGATAGCATTCGCGCCTCTTTATCTAATTTCCCCGCTAATTTTCCTGCATACAGGAATATCGGATGATGCAGGCAATTCTCACGCTCCATGGCGGGAGCGTCATCCTGCTGTGGAATTATTCCGTCTGCTTCTTCCACCATTTCCCCCATCTTTGTATACTTTTAAATCTCTCTGATAAAGATCCCTGAGGATTAAACGCAATGCTCTCCCCTGTTGTTTTTGTAAGAGACCTGTAGGCAGCTTTTCGTATTTCGATATCCCGGTTATCCATGCCCTCAATCAATACCGGGACAGCTTCTTGTGTTGACAACTCACCCAGGGCTTCCAGCGCAGCCCTCTTGACGGCAGGATCTCTATCCTTTACAGCCTCAATAAGCGAAGGAGCGGCCGATACCGCCATCTTCCATCCGAGATAGGAAGCGGCTTTTCTGCGGACTTCCGCGTCTTTGTCTTTCAGGGATTTTTCCAAGAG
>CBDUYP010000154.1:0-3274 GCA_965371485.1 uncultured bacterium | reverse complement strand
CTACGCATCACATGGAAGAGGCTGAACGGTTATGCCGGACCATCGGCATTATTCACCACGGACACATTGTCCGTATCGGTGAAAAAAGTCAGGTCTTGCGGGATAAATCCTTGGAAGATGTTTTCATGGAAGTCACTCAGCGGGAAGAACGTAAATGATCAATAATCCTATCGGTGTTTTGTCATTGTCCAAACGGGAAATTTTAAGGTTCCTCTCGGTATCCATCCAAACTCTCTTCCCTCCGATCATTACCTCAGCGTTATTTATGTATATTTTTGGAGTAGCCATCGGGAGCAGGATAGATTTTAACGCGACGGGGTTAAGTTATCTCGGTTTTATCGTCCCCGGACTTATGACCATGCATCTGATCGCCAGTTCGTATGAAAACACGAGTTCTTCCCTTTTCATCGCCCGGTGGCACAATCACATTCAAGAGGTTTTGCTCTCGCCTCTCTCCTACTTTGAGATGGTTCTGGGGCTTTTGGCCGGCGGTGTGGTCAGGGGGATGATGGTATCCCTCGGGGTATTCCTCATTTCATTGATATTCGCTCCGGCAACGATTTACAGCCCGATTGCTCTTCTCTATTTTATGATCACGATTTCGGTTATTTTCGCGTGCACAGGCATGCTGGGGGCATTATGGGCGGAAGATTTCGGGACATTGAATGTCTGGAATGTTTATGTGATCATTCCTCTGGTTTTACTGGGGGGGGTGTTTCACCCCACGAGCATGCTTCCTCAAAGTGTTCATGTGATTGCCCGTTTTAATCCGATGTATTACCTTGTCCAGGGAATCCGCTACAGTGTCACCGGAACTGCTGAAACCTCTGTTCTCTTCTGTGCAGCTGTCTCACTCGTGATGGCGCTCATTTCTTTTTATGTGACGGTTTATTTGTTTAAAATCGGGTACAAACTGAGGGCATAAAATGAAGTTGTCTCTTAATAAACAGATTTTGATCGGATCTCTCGTCGGTGTTGCCCTGGGGTTTGTTTTAAACCGGCTGGGTAGCGAAAACACGATGGCCGCGACGACCCTTTATCTATGTGAGATTGTTGGCGGATTATTTTTGAGTCTTCTTAAGATGATCATCATTCCGCTTGTTTTTACGTCCATCACCGTGGGTATTGCCAATTTGCGCGCCCACGCCCAGATGAGCCGCGTCTGGAAGTTGTCCTTGCTCTATTTTATTTCAACGACAGCTCTTTCGGTGCTGTTGGGACTCATTGTCGTGAACATCTTTAAACCCGGGGCGGGGCTGGAGATCGCGATGTTCCAAGAAGCCACGGCAAGTTTTAATATGGAATCGGTCAGTTTGTCCCAGTTTGTGAAGACATTCATGTCGAATCTGTTCATAAATCCCTTTGCCGCCATGGCCCAGGGAAAAATCTTGCCGACGATTGTTTTCGCTATCTTTCTCGGGATCGCGCTCATCATCGCCGGAGATAAAAAAGCAAAAGGGATCCTGGATCTTTTCAACGAATTTTTTGAATTGATCATGATGATGGTCGGTTGGATTATGCGTATCCTTCCGTTTGGACTCATGGCCCTTTTGGCAAAGTTGATCGCGTCCCAGGATGTCGGCGTTCTTGCGGCCCTTGGAAAGTTTATGGCGGTTGTGATCGGCGCTACGTTGTTTCACGGGTTGATTACGTTACCGGTTCTTCTGCGTGTATTCGCAAAAGTGCGGCCGCTGGTATTCTTCAGAGGAATCCGCCAGGCCCTGGCAACGGCTGTTTCAACAAGTTCCAGCTCAGCCACGCTGCCGATTACGATACGTTGTGTGAAAGACAATCTGAAGGTGGATAAGGATGTCGCGGGTTTCGTCCTTCCTTTGGGCGCCACGATCAACATGGACGGGACAGCTCTTTATGAAGCTGTTGCCGCGATTTTTGTGGCCAATCTCGTGGGGATTGATCTCAATCTGGTTCAACAATTGGTGGTCTTTTTTACCGCGATTATCGCGGCGATCGGAGCTCCCGGCATCCCGAGTGCCGGCATGGTAACCATGATTATGGTGTTACAGTCGGTGGGGTTACCTGTCGAGGCCATCGCCATCCTTATCCCCATAGACCGCATCCTCGACGCCATCCGCACCACCGTCAACGTCGAAGGCGACGCCATCGGCAGCTGCATCGTGCAGCGCTACTGTGATTAATTCTTCCTTTGATTCATTTAAACCGGGAATTCATCTAAAAAAATATAAGCAATACGTTCAGTCCCTCGAGGAAGAGTCCTGCGGCATAAAATAACGACCACAGACCCGCGCTTGGATTTTGTTCGAAATAGTTTGTGAATATCAGGCAGATAACGGTTGCCGTGAACAGAAAACTAAAATAGAAGATAAGAAAGACCGCTTTTGTCCGAAACTCTTGCCGGTAACGTCTTATCCGGAGCATGTCGTTTTTCCGGCATTCTAACTCGTCCAGATGCTTTTTTTGTTCTGTTACCGCAGAGGCTGCAGCCTCTGCGGTAACCTGTTTATGCGTTTTGCAATCTTTGAGAACTTTTTGTGTATGCGCGAATAAAGTCTCATCATCTATTGTTTCATAGACAGAATTCTGAGCCGTAATCCTGAAAAGAGCGTTTCTTAAATTCAGAATGATTTTGTCGTCTTCTGTGTCTAACCACCGCAATCTTAATGCCACAAAAACAGCGATGAGGCTTATGCATACAGCCAAAGATGGTGCCGCGTGGCTATAAATCCGATAATAATCAATGGTGTTTAATAACATCATTAATAATAGCATATCGCGCTCATGATTTTAGTATAGGAATTTCAAAGAAATTCCTACACGGGTGAGAATCCACCCTCTCCTCTCTTAAAATCCTCGACAGGGATACGGATTTTATGCATAATGAATAAGTTTTCGTGAAGGATAGGTATTCATAGTATAATAATTTTGGGGAACGGGGATTTACGGTAACAGAAAGATACGGGTTTAAGGACGGTGCAAAATGACAGAATCAGGGTTAGCCCTTAAGACAGATTTCAGCGCTTTATTGATTGACCGGATTCAGGCAAAGCAGGATGACATTCACCGCTGGTTAGAAAAGTATGAGGGGTCTAACGAGTTGCCCCTGTATTCATCCGTGGATATCCGGGAGGCTGGATTTAAGACGGCGGTCGTTGACACCAATATCTTTCCGGCGGGATTTAACAATCTCTGTGAGCACGGGCTTGAGGATTCTGTGCAATTTATGCGTGAGGCGATTTTAAAACGCGTCCCCCGCTGCCGGGATATTCTCATCATTGCCGAGGAGCACACGCGCAAT
>CBDUYP010000153.1:0-3282 GCA_965371485.1 uncultured bacterium | reverse complement strand
CAACTCTTCTGTCGTTTAATAACTTTTCCACATTCTTTTTTGACATCGTCATCGCATTCACCTCACTTCTATGGCTATTCTACCCTCTCCCTCCTGCCTGGTCAATCAAAATAACAAGCCCCCTGCCATTGTCGGCAGAGGGCAAGAAGAGAACTACGTAGTCACTACGTAGTTGAAAAAATGAGCGAAGAAATGATTCTCATTTTTTCGGACACCATTTTTTTACGCCACGGTTACATCATCAGAAAGGTAGACATCCTGAATGGCGTTGAGGAGTTCGATTCCTTCTTTCATGGGGCGTTGGAAGGCCTTGCGCCCGGAGATCAGGCCCATGCCGCCGGCACGCTTGTTAATAACGGCTGTCTCAACCGCATCTTTAAGATCACTTTCCCCGCCGGACGCGCCGCCGGAGTTGATCAATCCGATCTTGCCCATGTAGCAATTCGCGACCTGGTAACGCGTCAAGTCAATCGGATGATCGCTGGTGAGCTTTTCATAAACCGCCTTGTGCGTCTTGCCGAATTTGATCGCGTTAAATCCGCCGTTATTGGTGGGGAGTTTTTGTTTAATAATATCCGCCTGAATCGTCACGCCGAGATGGTTGGCCTGACCGGTTAAATCCGCGGCAGTGTGGTAATCCACCCCGCCTTTTTTAAAAGCATCATTACGCAAATAACACCAGAGAATCGTAAACATCCCCAGTTCATGTGCGCGCTGGAAGGCCTCGGAAATCTCCTCAATCTGACGGCCGGATTCTTCCGAGCCGAAATAAATCGTGGCCCCTACCGCGGCCGCGCCCATATCAAAGGCCTGCTCCACCGAGGCAAACATTTTCTGGTCAAAGGTATTGGGATAAGTCATCAGTTCATTGTGATTGATCTTAACGACAAACGGAATCTTGTGTGCGTATTTTCTGGAAACTAATCCCAGGACGCCCAACGTCGAGGCAACCGCGTTACAGCCCCCTTCAATCGCGAGCTTTACAATATTTTCCGGGTCAAAATAAATCGGATTGGGGGCAAACGATGCCCCTGCGGAATGTTCAATGCCCTGGTCAACAGGAAGCATCGAGAGATACCCTGTCCCGCTCAAACGCCCGCTGTGGTAGATCCAGTTGAGATGTTTTAATACATTGTTCGATCTGTCGGTATTCGCAAAGACCCGGTTCACAAAATCAGGTCCCGGCAGAGTAAGATCATCTTTCGGAATCGTTGTACATGTGTGCCCTAAAAGGTTATCCGCTTCTTTACCGAGAATGTCTGCTATTTTACTCATCGTCAAAAACTCCTTTAGCTGATAGATTGATGCAGGATTAATTGCTTACATCATATTCTTTTATGAAATAAAGTCCAATAAAAAATCAGGAAAGTTCCAGTTCCTTCTCAACGGCACGGACCAAAGGTGCGATCGTATTTTCGGAAAAATCGAACTTAAGTCCCGCGGCTTCAAACAGCTCAGGCAACGGTCTGCTTCCGCCGAGCGACAATGCCTTGCGGTAGCGGGCAATGCTTCCACTTCTGTCTTTTCTTGCATTGAGCCAAATCTGCAATGCCCCTAATTGAGCAATGCCATACTCCATGTAATAAAAAGGAACCTCAAAAATATGCAGTTGACGGTGCCACATGCTCTCTTGAAATTTCTCCAGGCCGTGCCAATTCACCAAATTTCCCCCGAAACGTTTCCACGTCGTTATCCACGCCTGCGCCCGCTGCTGGCGCGTATGCCCGGGGTTTTCATAAATCCAGTGTTGAAAGGCATCGATGTTAGCCACCCAGACAAGGATCTGGATGATCCCCTCGAGATGTGACCGGCGGGAACGCTGTGCATCTTCCTTGTCATAAAAGACAGACAAATACTCCTCCCCGAGCAATTCCATGCTCATGGAGGCCACCTCGCAAAACTCCATGGGCGCGTGACGGTAATCATGAATCGGCTCACCAGCGCAAGCCAAAGCATGAAAAGCATGTCCCCCTTCGTGGAGTAAGGTTTTCACATCATCATCAAGTCCGACCGCGTTCATAAAAATAAACGGCTGCCGCGCCTCGGCAAGGGTATTTTGATAACCGCCCGGGGCCTTGCCCTTGCGGCTGTCCAAATCAAGGAGTCCCTTTTCTGCCATCTGATGAAACTGTGTTCCCCACTGCGAATGAACCTTCCCGAATATCTCTGTTACACCGCCGACAAGACCATGGGTCTTTTCAAACGGCTTAAGTGCCGGCCGTCCCAAAGGGTCAACCCGGATATCCCAGGGGCGCAGGGATTCCAATTTCATTTGTTCCCGGCGTCGTTCTAAAATCTTTTTCTCAACAGGGACAACCACCTCTTCAATGACCCGATGATACCGCTTGCAATCTTGCGGGGTGTAATCAAACCGTTGGTAAGCCCGGAACTGGTAGTCGCAAAATCCGTCACACCCGGCGTTCGTTGCGATGGTGTTGCGGGCGGTCAGCATTTTGTCAAAAACCTCATCGAGACGGTCGCGCTCCTGAAGTCTTCTTTCAGCCATCACAGCCCACGCGGATTCACGAACTGTCCTGTCTGTCTCCCGGAGAAACTTCTCCATCTGCGCAAGCGTGTATTCCTTCTCCTTAAAATGAACCGTCATGCCCCCGCAAATCGACTGATATTCCTGAGAAAGCAGATGCACTTGCGTTTTCAGAGGAACATTCTCTTCCCGGAAAAGCTCCACCCCGGCACGGATGGCACGGTCGTAAACTTCATAACGGGAACCTTGAAAGGGAAACCGTTCGCGCAAGGCCAGATATTTCTGATCCAATTTGTTTTCCAAAGGTTCAACGGCAGGGGTAATGGTTTCGATAAATTTTTTGTAATCCTCTGCGTACTCTGCATGATCCGTCTGACAGGTCATCTGAATGTACAGGGTGCCTGCTTCCTGATCTAAGGCCGCGTCAAGTTCAGAGCGGTCAAGCAGCCACTGCTCTACTTTCTCTGACGAAGGAATCTCCCTGTCATGAAGCTGCTCATAAAGAAAAACGACCTCTTCTTTATTGCGAAGATCAGCATCCTCAGGGACAAACGTCCGCTTTTGATAACGGGATAAAGAAAATATTTGACAAGGCATGTTTTTTTTAATAAGCTATGCGCTTACCTAACGTAAAGGAATACTCCGATGTCCAAAATATGTGAAATCTGCGGTAAGGGTCCTACATCCGGCCGCAAGTACAAAAGACGCGGCATGATCAGAAGAAAGGGCGGTGCCGGGTCCAAGATCGTCGGAAAAACCCTTCGTCAATTCCTTCCTAACCTACAAAGAATCAAGGT
>CBDUYP010000152.1:0-3282 GCA_965371485.1 uncultured bacterium | reverse complement strand
AACTCGGCCTGACAAATAAGCCTCCGCTGTTCTTTAACGGCCACAATAAATTCGTCCTTGCGGGCGGTCTTCTCTTCGATCTCTTTACTTAATTGCTCAATTTGGACGGAAAGCTGTTTGGGATCAAGCTCAATGAATTTTGTCTCACAAACGATTTCATATTTCGCGAACGCGCACGACCGGACATCCTTAACCTTTCCGATAATCCCCGTGTGATGATCCAACGGCCGCGTATCCGTCAAAAGACGCCCTGTGACAACAGGGTCGGGGATATCCTGATATTGGACACAAAGTTTTTCAATAAAATCTTTCTGGGATCTTAAAAACAGCTTCTTGTTTCCTAACGTATCAACAGTGTACTCCAGGCTGGACAGTTGTGTTATTTGTTCGCATAGAGCCTGATTGCGGTCTGCCAGAGAATTCTGCAACCCGTCCACGCGTTCCTTTGAAGATGCTATCTTCGCGGCAATATCGGTTAACTTACAGTCCGTCTCCTCTTTTTCGCCTGTAACCTTCACGTTCTCCATCTCCAGGCGGCGTTTTCGCGCCAGACTCCCCTGTACTTCTTTCATAATCTCTGTCAGTCTGTTTTTAACGTTAACCTGATTTGATGTAATCTCCAAAACCTCGTGTTCTTCATATTGAATGGCCGCTTGAGATTCTTTGACGGATCCGGCGATCGCGCCGAGATGATTTTTCCGGTCCGCGAGATCCTGTTGATTCTTCTCTACAGTTTCATCAAGAGCGGCCAGGCCGAGGTTGACTTCCTCAATCTTTTCGTGGTGCATGTGGCATTGCTTAAGAAATTTTTCTTTGTTTTCCTCAATACGTTTTTCATTCAACCCGATATTTTCAATACGCTCTTCATTAAACCCGATCTGCCGGTTATGAATATCAAGTTGGCCGTCTATTTTAATATCTTCGCCGTTCACTTCATTGATCTTATTTTCCAATTCTTCCAATAAACCGTTTTCGCGGATCAACAGATCATTCCATCCGGTCAACTGCGCGGTTAATGCCTCTTCCTTGGCTTTTAATTCTGCAAGATGCGCCTGCATATGCTGACGCTTACTGTCAAAATGACTTAATTCATGTTTGGCGAGCCGTACTTCCATCTTTTTTAATTTCTCGAATTCATCCTTATAACGATGGGCCTTTTTGGCCTGACGTTCAATCGAAGAAATCTGCCGCTTGACCTCAACAACAATATCATTAATACGCAGGAGATTGTTTTCCGTATCTTTTAATTTATTCAGAGCCTCTTTGCGTTTGGCCTTGTACTTGGTCACCCCTGAGGCCTCATCCAGAATCATCCGGCGGTCTTCGGGTTTCGCGCTGACGACTAAATCCACCTTCCCCTGTTGAACCAGGGAATAAGACTCTGCCCCGATTCCCGTCCCCATAAATAATTCCACGATGTCCTTTAACCGGACTTGCGTCTTGTTAAGCAGATACTCACTTTCTCCCGAACGGAACAACCGGCGTGTCACCGTGACTTCGTCATACGCGATGGGAAGCATTTTGGATTCATTGGAGAACGTCAGGCTCACCTCGGCAAAACCGAGTCCGGGCTTTTTATCGGTGCCGTTAAAAATCACGTCTTCTTTGACAGAACCGCGCAATTCCTTAATACTTTGTTCGCCCAAAACCCAGCGGATGGCATCAAAGATATTGCTTTTCCCGCAACCGTTGGGCCCCACAATAGCTGTTATACCCGGTTCAAAATTCAAAACCGTTTTGTCGGCGAATGACTTGAACCCGAAGATATCTAATTTCTTAAAATACATAAGGATCTCCCTTCCTTTGCTTAAAAATAATGGTTATTGCTTACTTTCCAACCAGGAATCGATTTTTTCTTTTTGAAACCGCCATTGCCCGACTGTCTTGACGGCAGGGATCCTCCCCTTTTTCACCCAATCATAAACCGTCCGCTTCTTCACCCGAAGATAATCCGCAACCTCATCAATTGTCATCAATCCAGATTCTATCATGTCATTCTTTCCCATATTTCAACATTATCGACAATACTCTTACACTTTATTATCATATCCAACATCTGTCAACATATATTCCCGTTTTTTTCCTTATTAAGCCATAAGATCACATACAATACCATTAAATGGCATTTAATTACATTGTTTGACATTATCTTACGCTACAGCCAAACCGCGGAACAGAATTCAGTTGATCCCTGCGGATGTCGATCGAGACGCATAACGCGAACAAAAAGATTTCATATTGACATGCTCGCAAATCAATATAGTATAAACGTAATACATTATTTACGTTTACAATGCCATGATGAATCAGAAAAAAATACTTATTGTTGAAGATGATCGGGGAATGAGAATACGGATTTCCTTGGCATTGGAGATGACGGGATATCAGGTATTTCAAGCAGAGGATGGAGAAGAAGGTCTTAAAATGGCCAAGGAGGTGAAACCGGACCTGATCCTCTCGGATGTCGTGATGCCGAATATGGATGGGAATGAACTGCTTAAAAAATTACGTAGCACTGATTTTGGCAGAAATATCCCTTTTATCATCCTGACGGCCAGAGGGAAAATGAAGGCTTATTTTGATCTCGTTCGGGTCGATGATTTCATAGAGAAGCCCTTTGAGACAGATGAACTTATTACCAAAGTCGAAAAATCTCTGAAAAAAAGGAAATCGAAAAGTCGGCCGATGAGTATGAGTGCCGGCCAATCGAGTGAAGAGGTAGAAGATGAACCCATCATTGAGGAATCCAATATCTCGGAAGAAACAAAAGGTTCATCCCGGGGTACGGGTGACGGCCAATCCGGCGCAGGGGGAGGATTTGAATCCGACAGCATGGAGGGATCCGACACTGAAGAAACACAAGAACAATCTGAAACCGATCGAATTAATAAAGCCGCCATCTTGTGGGACGAAGCAAAATTTGTAAGTGAGGAGGATATCCCGAAGGAAAAAAAGGCTATAAAAAAGAGGCCCTCTGCGAAATGGGTCATTATCATTTATGGCGCTGCTGTAGCACTCTTTACCCTTATACACATTCTTCATCAATATTGGATGAGAAATAAATAGAACAAACATGGATCTGATTGCTATTCTAAAAAGTGTACTGATTGTGTCTCTTTGGTCATCCGTTATAGCATTTATACCAATTTCACTTTACCTTATTATGAAAGAAGTTGGGCGGAAGGATGAAACGAAAAAGAATATGGTGAGCGTAAAGACTGTCTTCGGTATTTTTGGCATTTGTTTTCTGGTTTACTATCTTATTTATATTGGTAATTCCAT
>CBDUYP010000151.1:0-3310 GCA_965371485.1 uncultured bacterium | reverse complement strand
GTGGTGGTGCGTTTCAGAGAGGACGCCCGCAGGCGACTGGACACATTCTCAAAAATTCTCGTCGAGAATCAATTCGGGAAACTGGTTCCTTTAAGCGCTGTCACCGAAGTGATTGAAGAAGACGGTTTTTACACGATCAATCACAAAGACGGCAAACGCGTCATTTACGTGACCGCGGATGTGGATGAGGATATCATGACATCCCTGGAGTTGAACCACATGCTCCAGGAGGAATTTTCTGACATCCATAGAGAATATTTGGGATACAACATTAAATTTACAGGAGAATTTGAGAAACAAATGGAGTCCCGGGGAAATCTCCTGGCGTCTTTTGCCATTGCGCTGGCTATTATTTTTATTATCCTGACGACCATGTTTAAATCGCTGGTTCAGCCCTTTATTGTGATGCTGGCGATCCCCTTCGGGCTCATCGGCGTGATTTTTGCCTTCTTCCTGCACGGTAAACCCTTAGGCTTCTTTGCCATGATGGGCATTGTGGGCTTGACGGGAATCGTTGTCAATGACTCCATCGTCCTGGTGGACTTTATCAACCGGCTGCGCAAACAAGGCAAAGACCGGTATCATTCGATCATCGAGGCCGGACAAATCCGCCTGAGGCCCGTTATCATGACCTCCATCACAACGATCGTGGGGCTTGTTGCCGTGGCCTACGGAATAGGCGGGGGCGACCCGTTTTTAAAACCTCTTGCGCTGGCCATTATTTGGGGAATTTTATTCTCAACGGTTCTCATCCTCATCCTCATTCCCTGCATTTATGCCCTTATGGATGATTTCATCGAGAACGTTTGTCATCGTCATATGGTTTAAATAGGGGACAGCTGTCCCCTATTTAACCCGCCGCAAAAACCGGTTTGACGGAGTATTTTAAAAATTTTTATAATTTTCTGTTCAGGGTAAAAATTTCTGTGTTAGAATACCTCTATGAAACAACGTAGTCATGCGGTACTGAATCAAATTTGCGAAGAAGATCCCCGCTACCAGCGGGCGGCCTATGAATTTGTCCTGGATGCCCTGTCTTTCTCACAGAAAAGATTCAGAAAGATCAAACATGTTTCGGGCAGAGAGTTGCTCGAAGGGGTCAAAGAGATGTCGATCCAGCAGTTCGGGCCGATGGCCAAGACGGTTTTAAAATATTGGGGCATTGAGCGCACCGAGGATTTCGGCCATATCGTTTTTAATCTTGTGGCAAGAAAGGTGCTGACGAAAACCGACGACGACACCATCGATCACTTTAAGGATGTTTATGATTTTGAAGTTGTGTTCGATAAAGGGTACCGCAAGAGATTGAATAGGAAGATCAGCCGGTTGAGGTGAGTCGGAATTACCAGGACATCTCTGTTCAGTACATCAAAGGCGTCGGGCCGGCGCGAAAAAAGTTGTTTGGCAATCTCGGTGTTGAAACGGTTGAAGACCTGCTGTATTTTTTTCCGCGACGTTACGAAGACCGCACCCACATCACTCCCATTTCCCAAACCAAAGAAAATGAATACCAAATCATAAGCGGCAAAGTTGACTCCCGCCGGTCACACCGCAGCTGGTACACCAAGAAGCATGTCTATGAAACGGTTATTGACGACGGGACCGGAAAAATGTGTGCCGTATGGTTTAATCAGCCGTATTTGGAGAATTATTTTAGAGAGGGCGGGCAGGTCGTGCTCTGGGGCAAAGTCGAGGTCTATAAAGACCGTTTGCAGATGGTTTCACCGGAATATGAAATTTTAAGCAGCGATGACCAGGCGCTGAGCACGGGAAGAATTGTTCCCATTTATCCTCTGACCCGCGGAATGACGCAGCGTTATTTGAGGAAAGTGACCCACCATTGTCTCGACCGCTACGCACGGGAGGTTGAAGATATTCTTCCCGTCGGGATTCGCAATAAACACCGGTTATCGAATATCAAACGAAGTTTGGAGAACATCCATTTTCCGGAGAATTTCCCGGCGCAGGAAAACGCGCATCGCAGGGTGTCTTTTGAAGAATTTTTCTTTTTCCAGATCTCAGTTATCATGCGGCGGATGAGCATTGTTGCCAAAGAAGGGATTGCCCACACCGTGGAGCCGGATCTGATGGACCGGTTTGCCGGGATCTTTCCGTTTAAGCTGACCGGCGCTCAAACCCGGGTGATCCGTGAGATTGGCAAGGACATGCAAAAATCTTTTCCCATGCTGCGTTTGCTTCAGGGAGATGTCGGTTCCGGAAAGACGCTGGTGGCGCTGTTCGGATGCGTGGCTGCTTTTTTAAACGGCAAACAATCGGCGGTCATGGCCCCGACGGAGATTCTGGCCCGTCAGCATTATCGTGTCATGCAGGAGATCCTCGCCAACGGGCCGTTTAAAGGGATGCGTACCGGACTTCTCGTCAGTAGTCTTAAAAAAAGCGAAAAGAACCGGATTTGCGTGCAGTTGAAGGAAGGGGAAATCGATTTGCTCGTCGGAACGCATGCCCTCCTGCAGGAGGCGGTCGCATTTTCGGACTTAAGTTTTGTTGTCATTGATGAACAGCATAAGTTCGGGGTCCGCCAGCGTGCTCTTTTATCCGCACAGGGCATGCCGGTGAATCCGGATGTTCTGGTGATGACCGCAACACCGATCCCGCGGACATTGAGTCTGACCCTTTTCGGAGACCTTGACGTTTCCGTGATTGATGAAATGCCCGCGGGCCGCGGGAAAATCACCACACTTCTTTATAGGCATGACCAGGAGGGGGAGGCTTACAAAAAAGTCCGTGAGATCGTCAAAGGCGGACAACAGGCTTATATTGTTTATCCGATTATCGAGGAATCAGAGAAACTGGATTTAAAAGCGGCGCAGACCCGTTTCCGGCATTTTCAAGAACATGAGTTTAAGGATTTCACCGTCGGGCTTGTCCACGGACGGATGAAAAAAAAGGAAGCTGATGCGGTGATGAAAAAATTCACGGACAGAAAAATTGATATCCTCGTGGCAACAACGGTTCTCGAGGTCGGCGTTGATGTCCCGAATGCCGGGGTGATGGTGATTGAGCATGCCGAGCGCTTCGGGCTGGCGCAGCTGCATCAACTTCGCGGAAGAATCGGCCGCCCTGATTTCAGACAGGGCAAGGCCAGGCAAAATAACGGAGTTTGCCTTCTTGTCGCGGATGCCGTAACTCCGGAAGGCCGGGCGCGGTTAGACGCTATTATTTCTTCAACCGACGGGTTTAAGATCGCGGAGCAGGATTTGGCCATCCGGGGGCCGGGCCATTATTTCGGCCGGTACCAGCACGGTTTAAACGAATTGAAATTTGCCGACCCGTTAAACGAGGTTGATAT
>CBDUYP010000150.1:0-3340 GCA_965371485.1 uncultured bacterium | reverse complement strand
GATTCCTATTAAAGCGAAAGATGTAAAGCGTTAAAGTTGATGCGGAGGTACGAGTTATGTTCAGGAAACTCATTAGAAATAAAAAAGCCCAGCAGACCGCGGAATACGCGCTCTTAATTTCTCTCGTTGTTGCCGCGGTCATTGCCATGCAGACTTATGTGCAGAGATCCATCCAGGCGAGAATACATGATGCTTCTTCGTATTTAACATCCCAGACGTCTGCGATGGGGAACACGGAGCAGTATGAGCCGTATTACTTAGAAACGGACTATGATATTTCCCGTGATGATACAACCACGGAAACTCATGGAAGGCGTGCAGACAATACCGCTCTTATTAAAAAGGCTTCGGTTTCCAACAGGATCCGCGCCGCGAACGGTTATCAGGTATCAACATATAATGCGGAATTATTCGGCCTTAATGCCGATAATTTCTAATAAGGAAGAGCATCCGATGTTTAAATTGTTAAAAAAGATAAAAGAACCCCGCGCGGGGCAGAGCACTTTAGAATATGCTGTTTTGATTATTATCGTTATCGGGGCGCTGTTGTCCATACAGGTTTATATTAAGAGAGGAATTCAGGGGCGGTTAAGAAGTTCCGCGGATGATATCGGGGATCAGTATGCCGTCGGCAATACGAACATTACCAGGATCACGACAACAAAAAGCAATACACGCGAAACGTTTAAGGAGGGGATTTCGAATTCGTATTTGCTGGATGACGAAATCACCACGACGACGATCAATCAGGAAATTATCAATGCCGAGGCTTCGGACTGGGGCAGATAATATATAAAATGGTATCGGTGAAGAAGCGGTGTCAAAACCCGGCAAAAAAAAGGATGTCGCGTTTTGACGCCTTTTTTTTTAAAAACAACAAGGGTCAGGGGATCGCGGTTCAGTATGTCCTGACCTTTTTTATTGTGGTCGGATTTGTTGCCGCGATGTCGATTTATATCCGCAGGGTCATTCAGGGACGGATTCACGACGCGCGTGGTTTTATGGTTAGTACGGTTAATGCGGTTTATGAGGGAAATGTGTACGCGGAATATGAACCTTATTATCTCAACACAGAGACGCAAAGGGCCTTTGACAGCACAGAAATACGGCGGGAACTGAATGATTATCGATACGATGTTGATCAGGCCACGACAACTCAAACAACGGCAACACAGGCGCCGCCTAAGGATGCAAGATAAGGAATAAATATGTTTTCTTCGCTCAAACAGGTCCTCAAAGGGCAGACGTTTGTGGAATATACGCTTTTGTTCGGCGTGCTTATTGCTTTATTAATTGCCATGACGCCTTTTGTGAAAAGAGGGATTCAGAGCATGGTCAAGGTTGTTAGCGATCAGGTGGGAAATCAAACGCAGTCAGACCAGGCCGGCGGCAAGTCCGGTCAGCTGGACAACAGTTACACCATAACGCGGATGGATAGTGAAAAGAATATCAAGGAACAAGATGGAGTTATCATCTATAATTTTATCAAAGAAGAGGTGACAAGAGAGTCAATCATGTCACTCAATCAGGGGTTTACGAAACAATAGTGCGGGATTCGTTATGAAGAAACAAAATGGACAAAGTGCATTAGAATACATGATTCTTGTCATCATTGTCATTGGAGCTATTTTAGTGGTAGGAACGTATTTTAAGCGTGGATTGCAGGGCCGCTGGAAGGCGGCGGTTGATGATTTGGGAGATCAGTATGACCCGATGTTGACCGATACCGATATCACGCATACTTTGGTTTCAAATACTCAAACCGCGATTTCCACGGTTCCGGCCGATAACAAAGGCGGGATATGGACCATGCGCGAAGACCGGACAAATGCCGTTGAGTCAAAGACAGGGACGAGTATCGTCGGGGCGGCACCGTAAATAAATCCCCCCGGCCCCCTTTTTCAAAGGGGGAGGGACTATTGAGATGAAAGACAAAAGAAGTGCCCAATCCGCCTCGGAATTGGCAATCTTCGGGGCTATTTTAATGTTTGTCATAGGGATGATTGTCCATTCCGGCTTAGGCGCGAGCCATGCCATGAATGCCCAGCTCAAGGCCCTGCGCTATGCCCTGTCAGAATCCAAAAAAACCGCCGCGGGAGCCTATGATGATTGTACTCCTGTGAGAGGAAGCAAGGCCTGTACCTCCCGCAATACCGCTTCTATTGTCATCATCGAAGACAGATTATCCGTATCTGCGGGTGAAAAATTGGGAACCAGGGACCGCATTCCTTTCATGGCCAGTGGCAGCGCCACGTTCAGTAGAAATCTATTTTATAATATTGACTGGGGTGAAGACAATAACCTTCCTGTCGCGGATGTGATCGTTAACGGACAGAGGTTCCCGTTTACGACCTCAGCCTTCACGGAAATTACCCTGGACGATTCGCTCCCCCCGTGTTCAACCAATCCACGGGGGGGTCTCTGCTGGGACGACGAATGCCTGCAAACAGGGAGTGGATATGCCGGATGTGCCATAATGTACAAAATTGTCGGGAATTATAACAACAGCGAGGATTGGGATCCGGACTGTGACGTCTGTTTTGACCTGGATTTTAACGGAATCCCGGATGTCCCGGTTGAGGACAGAGAAGAATTTAACTGGCAATGGGCTAAGGTGCGCGGGGTAACAGGAGAGGTTTCTGAAAAAAGTATTTTGGATGTTGATGGTGATCTTAAAGAAGAAACGGTCTTTGGTGTCAGCGCAAAGGGTAACGGTGTGATAACAAGCCTTAAGGTTAAAGACGATCAGGCAGGAGACTATGATACGACGTGGGATGACCGGGACGATATTCTCCGCAGAGCCCAGGGACTCTCTGTTTTAAAAGCACCCGGCCTGACTGATGATATCCAGATGTTTTCGTTCACGCGGGACGGGACCCTGCTTCGTATTGAAGAAGGAAAGTTATATAATACCGTTGACGGACAGTTTGTCAGAGAAACATTCCGGCAGGAACACGTTGATGTTATTCAACGGGGATTCCGTCTCAGCAGGGATACAGGACGGTTTTGCAAGAATGGAGTTCCCCCACAGAAGACCGGAGGCATGGACAATCCTGTTGAGATTTGCTGTGATGATGAAAGTGTTTGCAGATATCCGGCAGCCAAAGGTCTCCCTCCGATAAAAGGAGGCTGTTTTGTCGAAAAGGTTGTTGAGCTGACGTGCATGGATACACCGGCACTCGTGATTTACATACGAAGCCGCATTGAAGATTTACGGGGACGCAGATGGATAACACGAATCGATCCGCAGAATTGAAGGCACAATCAACCATTGAGTTTACCTTTACGATGGTCGCTGTTGTCCTGCTGATTGTGGGGATGATCAAGGTCTTTCACTGGA
>CBDUYP010000149.1:0-3343 GCA_965371485.1 uncultured bacterium | reverse complement strand
TGGACTGGAATAATTTCAGCATTCCCCTGGAGAAATTTCAGCAAATATCGGATTTGTCGAATATTGTCGGGGTGTCTTTTATCCTCGAGTCCTGGAATGTTGAAATGGAAAAAGGAATCATATTGATTGATGATATCTGTTTTTCCGGTTAATGCTTCGACATCCCCGCCCCGATAACGGGGCGGGGATGATCAATAAGGAAGGTGGTGAAAAATGAGAGTCATCTCTATTGCCAACCAGAAAGGTGGATGCGGAAAAACCACGACCGCAATTAATTTGGCAGCTTCTTTGAGCCGCAATGAGAAGCGGGTCCTGTTAATCGACCTTGATCCGCAGGCCCACGCTTCATTGGGATTAAATCTTGAAGATCAGGATAGCCTCTATAATGTTATTTCTAAGTTAACGCCCCAGAAACTGGATATTTTGGATATCATTAAACCCGTTGAAGAGAATTTTGATATTGTCCCGTCAAATATTCTGGTCAGCACCCTTGAACAAGAATTGATTGACGAGATCGGACGCGAGCTCAAGTTGACATCGGTCATTGCAAAGATAAAAGATCGTTATGATTATGTTCTCATTGACTGCCCTCCGAGTTTGGGATTCTTGACGATCAATGCGATTCGGGCCAGCGATGAGATCTTTATTCCTGTTGAGACCAGCCGGTTTTCCGTACGGGGGGTTGAGCATCTGAGGGATATTATTAATCTCGTCCGGGAGCGTTTGAATCATTCCGTCAGCGACAGGATTATTGTTACCATGTTTGATTCCCGTTTGCGTCATTCCTTCAGGATGTTTGAGGAAATGAAAGAAAAGTTCCGGGATAGTTTATTCAGTACCATTGTGCATTTGAATGTAAAATTAAAGGAATCCGCGGTCATGGGTCAATCGGTTGTCCGTTATGACAAATATTGCCGCGGTTCTAAAGATTATTTTAGCCTGGCCAAAGAGGTCATTATGTCGGAAACCCCCCGGGAAATCTTCAGGAAAAGGGAATCATTCCAGGGATTACCCAAAGAACCGAAGAAAAAAGAACACATTGCTGAATTTCAACAACCGCTCTCTTCCAAAATGCAATCTCTGGTAGAGGAAGAATCCAGGGATTTTGTCAATACCGCATTCAGCTTAAAAAGCACAGATGCCCAATCCGTGTACGTGACAGGCACTTTTAATGATTGGTCTTTAGACGAGGCCTGCCGCTTGCAGTTTGAAGATGGGCGGTGGGTTGGGAACATCCCTCTTAAGCCGGGAAAATATAAATATCAGTTTATCATTGACGGCCGTTGGCGTAACGATCCGGACAATCCTTGTCAAGAACGGAATTCTTTCGGAGAGATCAATTCCCTTATCGAGGTAAAGACGAATGAGTCGAAATAAGAGGAGTGATACGAAGCAGGTTATTGAGGGTAAGGTTTTTGCCATTCTTTCCTATCTTTCTATTTTATGTATCATCCCGTTACTTTTCAAAAAAGACAATAATTTTGTCTTGTCTCATGGAAAGCAGGGGTTGGTGATTTTTGTCGGGCAGGTCGGAATATTTATTATGCATATCGTTTTGGGCCTGTGGATTTTGAAATTAGGAATGTTTATTCTTCTTGTATGCTCATTTATCGGCATCATCGCAGTTCTTAACGGCCGTTATATTAAGCTTCCCTTCATCTTCGGTATCGCAGAGAAGATTACTCTATAATATCTTTTACCAGAAATATCTCCTATGGCTATCTTTCATAATGTGTTGACAACTCTGGGTAAGTTTTTCAAGAAGTCCAAGAGGCGTAAGAAGGCCAAGAAGAAAACCCTGCGAAAACGTAAAACAGTAAAATCAAAAAACAAACCGAGCAGACGGGCCGGGGTTAAAAAGAAAAAGACTGTGGTTAAGAAGAAGAAAACTGCGGTTAAGAAGAAAAAATCTGCCGCTAAGAAGAGGAAAACTGTTGTCAGGAAGAAAAAGGGTGTTGTTAAGAAGAAACGTCCTGCTCAAAGTGGAGAAGTCGAAGGCGTCCTGATCGGGGAGATCACGCATTACTTTTCTAAAATCAGTGTCTGTGTGGTAAAGATGACACGCAATAACATGCGCGTGGGGGACAAAATCAGGATAAAGGGGAATGTTTCTGATTTTATTCAAAATATAAAATCATTACAAGTCCAATGCCGGGATAGCCGTGTCGCGGGCAAGGGGCCGCTGGTCGGGCTCAAGGTGAACCAGATCGCATGGGCCGGTGATAAGGTGTATAAAGTAAGCGGCCGGTAGCCGGCCGTTTATGTACAATTTTTACAGAGCGTGATATACTAAAAAAATAAAATCATACGCAGGGATAGGACGGGCATCAGGAAAGATCATCATGTCCAGGGATAAAAAGAAAGCACAGCAAATCGTGGAATACCTGTTGCTTTTTGCCGTTGTTGTTATCGTCCTTTTAGCTTTTATCGGCCCCACCGGCCCTTTGCGTTCTGCCGTTAATCGGGTCATTTGTACCGCTCTGGAACAAATCGATCCGGATACTCAAACCTGCCAGTGAAGTCCAGGGAAAAAATTATGATTAAAATCGGTAACACGACATTTCACAATATCCCGCGCATAGCCCTTGTCATCAGCGATAAAGAGAACAATGAGGCCATTAAGACTTTGCGCGTTGACATCCTGGAGATCCGTGTCGATCAATTCGAACGTTTCGAAATGGACTACATCAGGGACAGTGTTTTAGAGCGGAAGAAAACAGGGCTGCCGCTCATCTTAACCGTTCGTAACGCGGCATCGGAAGGCGGCCGGTCGAACATCCCCGACGGTGATAAGCTGAAGATATTTCAGGCTCTTGCCGGAGAAGTTGATGCCCTCGACATAGAGCTGAAATCCCCTCTCCTGTCAGAAGTCGTTCACCTGGCCAAAGAGAATGATAAACGTGTCATTGTATCTTCACACAATTTTAAGAGTACCCCTAAATGTCCTGTCGCAGAGAAGATCTTTAAAGAAGCGATGGAAAAAGGGGCTGATATTGTCAAGATCGCCGCGCAGGCAGATTCCATGAACGACGTTAATAAGTTGATGAAATTTACATTGAAGCATAAGAATGATAATATCATCACCATATCTTTGGGCGACATGGGTTCTCTGTCGCGTCTGATGTTTCCTGCCGCGGGTTCGTTATTAACGTATAGTTATATGGATAAGCCTTCGGCTCCCGGACAGGTGCCTCTTAAGGTCTTGCAGGAAGATCTCCGCCGGTATTACCCGGCATATAACGAACATTTTAAGGAATAGGTTGTCCGTGAAAAACATAAAGGGAAAAATAACAGGCGATCAGAAGAGATTAATCCGGCGGTATTTGATTTGGTGTTATAAGGC
>CBDUYP010000148.1:0-3354 GCA_965371485.1 uncultured bacterium | reverse complement strand
GCATCTTCCTCGATTTCCATCAATTTGATACCGAAGGTTAATCCAAGAAAACGAGCAACAGAAACATAGAAGAAAACTTTCAATGTGTCAGGGCGCACATCCGTTTTCGTATGTTGTTTCCAAAACTCATAATGAATCAATTCGTCGCGGGAGATGGTATCCAGGACTTTTTTATTCGTGTCTCCTTTGGCAATTGATGAGAGTTTCTTGTAAACGATATGCGCCGTTATCTCGGCTTTTTGGACCTTCAGCAATTCCCGTTTATCAAATTTCGTGTTCATGCCTTTTCCTTTGAAGCGCTTTTACCCAGCGAAAGATCAATAATCTCCTCCACATCCATTCTGATAATATGTTTGGCCGCTGCGAGAAGTCTCGTTTCAAATATTTCTTTTGATTTCTTTCCGAGCCGGACGCCGGCAATGATCCTGTCAGAAATCTTTTGAATAACATAATTTTCCCATTTATTGATAATATCCCGGTGTTTTTCTGACGGAGAAAAAATAACAGCTTTCCCTTTAAGAGAATATCCGATAAATTTGTCTTCATCAATGGCCGTGACGCTTATGACAGGCATCTTTTTTAAATTTTGCAATGTCCTCCCGGAAAAAAGATCCATGAAGAAAATCTGTCCTGCCTGATCCACATCAGCAACCCCTTTAACCGCGCAATGAATTCCCCCGGTCGCATCTAAAGTCGAAACAATCACAACTCCCTTATTTCTTAGAAATCCTATGATATGTGGAGGTATTTCCATGGCAACTCTTTTCTACTGTTTAATCCCCAATCCCAAATAAACCAAAGGCCGTAAGATGCTCCACCACCCTGTGAACGGTTTCATTTTAGTATACCCCTGATTTTTGGGGGGATAAATTTTGCACACAGGGACTTCTTTGACCTTATATCCCAATTTTATCGTTTTATAAAACAAATACGGTTCTAATTCATACTTATCTAACCACGACTGCGCAAGGTTGATCCTTTTATCATCCAGGATTGACAGGCGGACGGCCCGAAATCCATTGGTGCTGTCGGTGATCTTTTCCCCGGTGATCATCGAAAAAATAAAGGGATGTAAAAAACGGGTTGCCATCTGCCGGTAATACGGCATCCGGCCATGTTGCCCTCCCGGCAGATACCTTGACCCCTGCACAAGATCATACCCTTCTTCAATGGCAACTTTCAGTTTAGTGATATCATCGGCAGAATCTTTATCATTGCCCGAGACGAGAAAGACAGCCGTATACCCCTTATCTTTGGCATAACCCAGAATTCTCCTGACCCCAAAGCCCGCGCCCTGCCTCACCGAATTGGTGATAACCTCAACAGGCCGTCCGGAAGAAATGCCGTCAAGGGCGCCATCCGTAGACCCGTCATCCATGATGACAATGTCATATGAATCATAATCGTTGAATTTACGAATAACCCTC
This sequence comes from uncultured bacterium, assembly GCA_965371485.1. Lineage (GTDB taxonomy): Bacteria > Omnitrophota > Gorgyraeia > Zapsychrales > JANLHA01 > CBDUYP01. The sequence continues at coordinate 1,927 of CBDUYP010000148.1, read as the reverse complement.
TTGATCTTTTCGCTTTCATTGTAAACACAGATACCGACGATATATTTCTTCATTTCCTTCTAAAATCCCCGCTCTTGCCGCCGGTTTTCTCCAAAAGTTTTATCTGAGAGATGACCATAGCCTTATCAGCCCATTTCATCATATCATAAATCGTTAACGCGGCAACCGAGGCCGCTGTCAGGGCCTCCATTTCCACACCCGTGCGTCCGTTACAGCTGACCTCGGCTATGTTCGTTATCATAAAGGCCTTCTTATCAATTTCAAATGTGATATTCACTTTATTCAATCCCAGCGGATGGCACATCGGTATCATTTGCGGTGTGGCTTTAGCCGCCATAATGCCGGCAACTTTAGCAGTCTCAAACACATTGCCTTTGGGCGAGGCATCTTCCATAAGAGCACCAAAGGCATCCGGACTCATAGCAATCTGCGAAGAAGCGATTGCGACACGTTTTGTAATATTCTTTCCGCCGACATCAACCATTCCTTGTTTCATCTTTATCCTCCTATAATCTTTTAAAACGATACACGAAAACCAATCCGCATCCGGCGAGAAATCCCGCGAACGTATTGATACCGAGAATAAATGCCGCCACAACAAGGACAATCGTGAAATCTCTTGTTTGATGGACCACGTCTTTCGCTGATCTGGCCAGCTCAACACCTGCAAAAATCAACATCGGCCCCAGGATCGCGAAAGGATAACTCTTAAGTAACCCAAGTAAAGCCCCGCCAAAAACAAGTCCTGTCACAATTTTCATAACCCCGAGGATGATAACACTTCCGCCGGTGCGCGCGCCGAAACGGTATTGCGCGGCCAAACCGCCTGAGCCATGGCACATCGGGATACCGCCCAGCGGAACGCAAACAAGATTCATGAGACCGACACTCGCCGCCACTTTCATCGGTTTAACGCCCTGACGCGGGAAGTATTCACTACTCAACGCGCACAAGGCAATAACAGAGTTAAGCAGAGTCAGAGGCAATTGCGGCAAGGCCCCTTTCCACAGGCCCGCGCTCCACGCTTGTGCCTCTGGCCAGTGCCAATAAAAATGCGGAGGCGTCATGGAGATCGTCGAATAAAGTTCCGGATGCGCAAGATAGAGAAGAAGAAACCCTGTTAAAAAAACATAAAGAAGAGCAGGCTGTTTTTTATTCAACAAAAAAAGAAGGAACCCGATAACAAAAATAACGGTTAACATCCCATCCCATGCGATAAAAGGCAAAGAACCGATGCCCATCGCCCCCTTGACAGCGAGTTTGAGCCCGACACCGAGTTGAATCCCGCGCACAATAGCTTTCGGAACAAAACGATTGATCTGATCAATAATGCCTGAAAACGCCAGCAACAAAATTCCCATCAACAACCCTGCGGCGACTAATTCATTTTGCGTTAATCCCTCGGTAATAACCACGGCTGCGATGGCCTTCATCGGCTGAACAGGGATGGGCTGGCGAAAAAGCAAACCTGTTAAGATATTCATCACCCCCGCCAAAATCAGAAAAATGCCCATATCTAACCCGCAGGAGACTGTCATCGCCACAACAAGAGGCAAAAAAAGCCCAAGATCTCCGAGAGATCCGGAAAACTCCATCCATGTAAAGCGGAAATTCTTCACAAATCTTTCTCCACAATCTTTCGGCGGCCTTCCTTTTTTTCTGCCCTGTGCCGCTTATTCTCCAGCATAATTTCTTTCCCCTTCTTCGACCGTTTTCGCCGCTGCCGCCGTTGTTTCTCCCGCGCCTCAACTTCCTGACGCGTCCGTCGGTCACGCGCGCGTTTGATCTTATCCAAAAGGAGATGTCGGGCTATCAGACGATTTGCCCCCTGCCGGCGTTCTTTTTGGCATTTAACACTTATGCCGGTGGGAATATGATACAAGTAGACACAGGAGGCCACCTTATTAACATTCTGCCCCCCGCTTCC
>CBDUYP010000147.1:0-3366 GCA_965371485.1 uncultured bacterium | reverse complement strand
ATGGAGGCCGCAGCAAAGGGCATGTTTATGATATGAAGGAATTTAAGCAAAATGGATGCAAGGTGTCCATTGCCACCGATGACGGGAGTGTTGGTGTCAAGGGCCGGGTTTCAAAGTTGTTCTCCAAAATTTCTACAGACCCGAAGACCACGTTTATTTATACGTGCGGACCGAAACCGATGATGGCGGCGGTTCAGGATTTCGCGAGGAAACATCATTTGCGCGGTGAGGCGTCCTGTGAAGAAACCATGGCTTGCGGTTTGGGGGCCTGTTTGGGATGTTCGACTCCGACAAAATCAGGATACAAAACAACCTGTTACGACGGCCCGGTATTTGATTTGCAAGAGATTGTTTTTTAAAGGGAGGTTCCCATGACGCCATTATTATATGTAGCAGTGGGGTTGGTTGCCGGTATTGTCGGCGGTGCTTTTGGGTTGGGAGGAGGGACCATTATGGTTCCTGCATTGGCCCTGCTGTTCGGGATGACACAGCATCAGGCGCAGGGAACAGCTCTTGCAGTCATGCTGCCTCCGGTTTTTATCTTCGCGGTTTTACGGTATTATCATGAGGGTCATGTGAATGTTATGATGGCGGTTTTTATTGCGGCTGGTTTTCTTGTCGGGGCTTTGTTGGGTGCCCATTTTGCGCAAGGGGTGGCGGATGTCCATTTGAAACGGGCCTTCGGGGTGTTGTTAATTCTTATCGGGATAAAAATGGCGTTGTTTAAATGAATATTTCCGTTAACATAGGAAAAACGAAATTCGAGAATCCCGTGACCGTGGCCTCGGGAACATTCGCGCATGCCGAGAAGTATTATCATTCCGGGGAGATTAAGAAATTAGGGGCCATTGTTCCCAAAACCGTGACCCTTCACGCACAGCAAGGCAATCCCCCGCCGAGAATCTTTGAAACACCGTCAGGTATGCTCAACGCCATCGGGATTGAGAATCCCGGAGCGGATGTTTTTATCGCGGAAAAATTACCGTTGTTAAGAAAAATCGGCCCGCCTTTGATTGTCAGTATTCTCGGGCACACCGACAGACAGTTTATACAATTAACAGAGAAGTTCAATGCCCTGCCGCGCGGCGTTGTTAGTACCCTTGAACTCAATCTTTCCTGTCCGAATCTCAAACAAAATGTCCTTATCGCTCAGAGCCCGAAGGCAACTTTCCGTGTGGTTCAAAAAGTAAAAAAGGTTTCGCGTATTCCTGTTATTGCTAAATTGTCTCCTAACGTGACGGATATCAGTGAGATTGCCGCGGCCGCAGAAAGCGCGGGCGCTGACGCTGTGAGCTTAGTTAATACGTTCAGCGCGATGGCTATTGATACCCACACACGCAGATCCGTTCTTGGAAATTTTACCGGCGGTTTAAGCGGACCGGCCATAAGACCTGTTGCTTTGCATATGGTTTATCAGGTTGCGCAAAGGGTGAAAATCCCTGTTATTGCCATGGGCGGGATTATGACCGCGGATGATGCTCTTCAGTTTATGATCGCTGGCGCAACCATGGTAGCGGTGGGAACCGCGAATCTGATCAATCCCAGAGCGCCTTTGGAAGTTTTGGAAGGAATTAAAAAGTATATGACGAAGAATAAAATTCAGGATATTAAAAAATTAATAGGTAGTATAGAAATTTTCACCGAAGGTGGAAATTTCTACACGGGCACAAATTAGTTGCCGAGCGCTTTTTGCGAGGCTTAATTTGTAGTGTGAAATGAAAAAGAGAAAATGTGGGTTGATTGTTGCCTTGGATATCGATTCTCTCGGTGAGGTGAAGACCTTGATGGACAGAATCGGTGATTGTGTTGATATCTTTAAAATAGGCAGTCAGCTTTTTACATCTTGCGGGCCGGCAGTTGTGCGTTTTGTCGAGGCCCGGGGGAAAAAAGTTTTTCTGGATTTGAAGTATCATGATATTCCCAATACCGCGGCCAATGCTGTCAGGGCGGCGGTGGGTTTGAGCGTGGCTGTTGAGAGAACCGGGAACATGCAGGTTAAAGGGTGTGGACTTTTTATGTATACCCTGCATACGTCCGGCGGCGTGGATATGATGAAAGCGGCTGTTGCCGCAGGAACGCAAACGGCTGCACAGATTGGAGTTGAAAAGCCTTTAGCTATGGGGGTGACTGTCTTGACAAGTGAACAAAAAAAAGATAATATACTCCCTCTTGTTCTCGAGAGGGCTGAATTAGCGAAAAAGGCCGGATGTGACGGTGTTGTTGCCTCCTGCGAGGAAGCCAAGGTTATCCGGAAAGAATTTGGAGAAGATTTTGTGATTGTGACTCCCGGGATCAGGCCTAAGGGAAGTGAAACGCATGATCAACAGCGTGTTGCCACACCCCGGGAGGCTGCCGCGTGCGGAAGCACATATTTGGTGGTAGGCCGTCCGATTATCAAGGCCCCTGATCCGTGCAAAGCAGCCAAACAGATTCTACAAGATATGTAGGGGCGAACGGCCGCCTGTCCCCGATAGGGGGTTCGCCCTTACGACTGGAGATAAACAATGACGCAACAAGTTCAGGAATTGATCGATAAAATTAAAACCGAAGGCATTCAGGAGTCTGAGAAGAAGGTCCGCGAAATAGAGTCAGAGGCACAAAAGAAAAAAGACGCGATTATTGATGAAGCGAAAAAACATGCCGGGCAGTTGATCGCGGATGCCGAGGATGAAAGCAGGAAAACGAGAGAGGCCACGCGCACAGCTCTTATCCAGGCCTCACGGGACATGCTTTTGAATTTAAGAAAAGAGATTGAAAATATTCTGACAAAAATTATTTCCGACGATGTTCATAAGGCCCTCACCCCGGATACCCTCACGGAACTTATCCATGAAATCGTTAAAGGATATCTCAGCCAGAATTCCGGGGCCGGTGATATTAAGGTGACCTTAAGCTCAAAGGATTTGAAAAAATTAAAAGAAGGATTTACCGGAAAATTGAAACATAAGGTCAAACAGCCGATTACTTTTAAATCCGGTGACGATATCGGCGCGGGATTTACCATCAGTTTTGATAATGGTAAATCCTGTTTTGATTTTACCGACGAGAGTCTTGTGGAATATTTGGGAGGCTATCTGAACGCGGAAACAGCTTCTCTGCTTAAAGAAACCATCTCTTCATGAACGCCCCTCGCAACTATTATTATTTCGCGGCAAGTCTGCCCATGTTGGAATTCGGGATGACCCCTCCGATGCCTCTTGAGACGTTTCTTGAGGATTGCGAAAGACTCGTTTCCCCTGAGGACTTCTCATATATTAAAAGAGCAGTTTTCTCCGGCAAGGAAAAGGAAACCGGTTACGGCATTCTTAAGGCATGGAAACAGTTTGAACATAATTTCCGCAATGAGGCAGCGTGGTTTCGCGCTAA
>CBDUYP010000146.1:0-3370 GCA_965371485.1 uncultured bacterium | reverse complement strand
CATCGAGGATCTGGGTAGAAACACGTTGGGCGAGTTTTGCTAAGATAGGTTTGGTGGTAGGCGTATATTTAATCTTCAAAAGCGCCATCTCGGCATGCACGGCATCGGTGTCGCTGTGTTCACCGGCATGGATCACGTCGACAAGCTTGTTAACTTGTTTGATGATCTGCTCTAAGGTCTCAGGATCACCCTTGGCGGTTCTGGTCATCCTGGAAAAACGGGGATTAAACGCCGGGGAAACCACAAGGGCGTCAATATTGTATCCCCTCCTTGCAAAGACAAGGGCAATACGCACCAGGACCCCGGGCTTGTTAGCCACCAGCATGCTGATCGTATGGATATTTTTACGGTCTTTTTCCTTCATCACGTACTTCCTGTCGGTTTTTCCAGTTTTTCCGTCGGTGCTTCAACGATCATATGATAGGCGGATTTGCCGGCCGGCACCATCGGGAACACATTGTCTTCCTTGATAACCTCCGCATGGATCAGAGCCGGTCCTTTATGCTTCATCGCCTCGGTCAAAACTTTCCTTGCATGGCTCACTTTATCAATATGAAATCCTTTTATCCCGTAAGCCTCGGCTAATTTCACGAAATCAGGGTTTCCTTCAAGATCAACACCGGATAAACGGTTATCAAAAAAGAGTTCCTGCCACTGGCGGACCATGCCGAGATATTTATTGTCAATAACAACAACCTTAACCGGCAATTTATGGATGGCGGCTGTTGCCAGTTCAGATAACGTCATTTGAAAACCGCCGTCACCGACAATGGCGACAACGTGCGCTTTGGGACGCCCGAATTGGGCGCCGATGGCCGCGGGAAAACCATAGCCCATGGTCCCGGCACCGCCGGAGGAAAGCCACCGGTCGGGATAATCGCATAAACAAAACTGTGCCGCCCACATCTGATGCTGGCCCACATCCGTGACCATAATCGCCTTGCCTTTGGTGACGTTATACACTTCATCAATCACGCGCTGGGCCGTCAGACCTGCCGCGTCGCTGTAATGCAGCGGAAATTCTTTTTTGTAATAGGCGATTTCCTTCAGCCATTCTTCGGTATCACAAGGCGCGACCTGCTTGATTAATTCTTCGACAACAAGACGCGCGTCACCCACGACACTGGCATCCGGTTTAACGATTTTTCCCATCTCGGCAGGATCAATGTCAATATGCAGCTTTTTAGCGCCGATGCAAAACTCATCATCATTGCCGTTGATGCGGTCATCCCAGCGTGAGCCGATCGAACAGATCACATCACAATTGATGAGGGCTTTATTCGCGTAAGCTGTCCCGTGCATTCCAACCATCCCCAGAGAGAGAGGATGCGTCTCGGGAAAAACGCCTTTCCCCAGAAGAGAATTAACCACAGGACACTTAAGCTTTTCAACCAGGGCACGCACGGCTTTTTCCGCCTTGGCGATAACCGCACCGTGACCGACGAGAAGTAAAGGTCTTTTCGAACCCTTGAACATCTTCGCTAATCTGCGGATATCGCGTTTGTTTCCCTTGCCGGGAACGGTATATCCGGGTAAATCCATTTGCGGCGTCAAAGAACTGCCGTTAAAAGGAGCAGAAGTGACGTCTTTAGGTAAATCAATTAAAACAGGGCCGGGACGGCCGGTATTGGCGATATAAAATGCCTCGGTCACGATCCGCGGGATATCATTGACATCTTTGGCGAGATAACTGTGTTTTACAACCGGCATGGAAATCCCGGAGATATCCGCTTCCTGAAAAGCATCCTTGCCCAGCATAGGGGCAATCGTTTGCCCGGTCAGGACAATGATAGGAACCGAGTCCATAAAGGCCGTCAAGATGCCGGTCACCGTATTCGTGGCACCGGGACCGCTCGTCACAAGAACCACCCCGGGTTTGCCGGTTGCCCTGGCATAACCGTCGGCCATATGGGTCGCCCCTTGTTCATGACGCACCAAAATCAACTTGATTTTTGACCCCACCAGGGCATCAAAAATCGGAATCGCGGCCCCGCCGGATAAACCGAAGATATACTCAACCCCGTGGTTTTCCAGGCATTTCACAAGGGCCTCGGCGCCGTTGATCTGTTTTTTAGATGTGGATTTTTTCATGAGAGTTCACAAACTTGCAATTTACACAAAAATCATATACGATGACTGCGATGCGAATAAGAATAAAGAAAATTGTAACATCATCCCCCAAACAAGTCAACCCATTCGACTCGTCCGGAACAAGCCCTTCGACTCCCCGCAGAGTTAAAGCCGTCGGGTTGATCTCCGGCGGGCTGGACAGTACACTCGCCGTTAAGATTGTCAAAGATTTGGGTGTCGAGGTGCACGGTGTTTATTTTTCCATGCCGTGGGGGTGCTGCGACAAAACTGCGGCACAGAAAACAGCCGAACTTTTGGGAATCACATTTATTGTGCTGCAGTTGGATGAACGTTATTTAGAGATCCTTAAAAACCCCAAACACGGTTACGGGACAGCTTTAAATCCGTGCGTTGATTGCCGTATCCATATGTTTTCGCGGGCCGCACGCTATATGCAATCCATAAACGCGGATTTTATATTTACAGGAGAAGTCCTGGGCCAACGGCCCATGTCACAAATGCGACGAAGTATGAAATGGATTGAACAGGAAACCGGTATGGAAGGGCGGCTTCTGAGGCCGTTATGCGCGCAACTTTTAAAACCGACCATCCCGGAAAACGAAGGACTCATCGACCGCAACAAATTATTGTGCCTGTCCGGACGGTCCCGGAAAGATCAGATAAGGCTTGCCGAAGAATTCAAGATCACCGGGTACCCGGCACCCGCGGGAGGATGTTTATTAACAGACCGCCATTTTGCCAACCGCATGAAGGATACCCTTGAACACGGATACCGGAATTTTCATGAAACCATTGCCTTACAGTGGGGACGGCATTTCCGTCTTAATGATAGTTTCAAGGCAACGTTGGGCCGCGATGAGAAGGAAAATGAATCGCTCAAACGGTATGCCCATAAAGATGATTGCATTCTTGAATTTACCGATAAAAACGGCCCGACCCTTATCCTCAAAGGCAACAATCCGACAGAAGATATCCTGTCAACCGCAGCAGGACTTGTACAGCGGTTTTCCAAACATAAAGATTCAAAGCCTGCAGAAGTCGTGTGCCGCCGCCTTAGCAGTGAAAACAATGCGCTTCACGTCTGCGCCAAAATTCCCGACGAAAACCGAATCAAAGCAATGAAAGTTTAATAAAGATTTACTATTCGGGGGGATTGTCCTTCAACCACCGGATAATATCATCGGACTCGTACAGAGGTTTGCCGTCAACAATGAGACAGGGGACCTGGCCTTTTCCGCCGATCTTTACAAGTTCTTCACGGTGCGCGGCTTGCCCGTCG
>CBDUYP010000145.1:0-3390 GCA_965371485.1 uncultured bacterium | reverse complement strand
CGGGATCAATGTAACCTATCATGGTGCCATTATATTATCTTTTTAATAATTGGCGAGCCTAATTTAAATAAGGAAATCATAGATTCGAGGAAAGGGCGTGTCGCCCTGCGCCACAAGCAGGGTGACACGCTCCAGGGGAAAATTCTGCGGGGATGATGCGGGGATGGTTATTATTTATAGAGCGTCAGGGTTAAGCAGGCAGACGAAAGACAAAGGAGGAGCCCTCTTGTGTGGACTCGACAATCAAGCTCCCGTCGTGCCGCTGTGCAACACTGCGGGCAAGGGCCAGGCCTAAACCCTGCCCCTTCTGATGATGCATAACATCACCAACGTCAAATTCATCGAATATCTTTCCCTTACGGTCATTCGCAATGCCTTTTCCCTGATCGGTAACGCGAATGATACAATCTCCGTTCAATATTTCCGTCGAGACAACCACCTGTCCGCCCTGAGGAGAAAATTTTATGGCATTTTCCATCACGATCATAAGCGCCTGTTCCATAAGAAAAGCATCCATCCTGAGCATTCCGGTAACCCTGTTATCAAAAGCAAAATACACATCTGCCTCATTCCCTTTGGGATAAAGCCGCTTGAGGACTTCATTTATCAAATTCTCAAGAGAACACACCCTCGGAGTAAACGCCTCCTTCTTTTCTTTAAGATCACAAAGCAATTGTACCTTTCTTGAAAATTCAAATAATTCATTGCCGCTTTTGAGGATATGATCGACATATTTATCCTCACCCTTCCCCAAAGCAGGATTGTTCTGAAGCAATCTTGCATATCCCAGGATACTGTTAAGGGGCGTACACGTTTCATGAGAGAACAGGATCATAAGATTTTTCTTAATACGGTCGATCTCCTCAGTATATTTCATCCTCTTGAATATTTGCACCTTAGCCAAAAGCTCATTCTCATCAAACGGTTTGGTAATATAGTCGTCAGCGCCGACCTCATAACCCTTTAACCTTTCATCCAGCATGGCCATGGCCGATACAAGCAATATTTTGGTAAAACGGAACCGTTCATCGCTCTTCACTCTCCGGCAGACTTCATAGCCATCCATTCCCGGCATCATGATATCAAGAAGAATCATATCACACGGAAAATCACGGATCGCCTCAAGCGCTTCTTGGCCGTTGGTAACGGATTTAAGTTCAAAATCTCTGCGGAGAATATTCTCCAGGATGGTGACATTCATCGGATCATCATCAACGACAAGGATCTTAAGTCTATTTTTCATCATTCAGGAATCTTCCCGAAGGCAAATTCTTTGGAATGGAAATATGGAACACGGCTCCGCCCTGAGGCCTGCGCTCTGCCCAAATTTTTCCCTTGTGATCCATGACAATTTTCCGGGCGATGGAAAGTCCGAGTCCCGTTCCGCCGGCGCCGCTTCTGGTTTTCGTACTTTGGACAAAAGCCTCGAAAATATTATCCACTTCAGCCTCGGGGATGCCTATTCCGTTATCACTGACCGAAAACACCACGGTCCCGTCCTTTTCCTGAAGCGCAACGGTCACAGGATCCCCTTCAGATGAAAATTTAACGGCATTGGATAACAGATTCTGCACAACCTGAACTATTTTGACCCTGTCCAGAACAATGGTATCGTCAAAATCGGGTTCCTGGAATTGAACATCCACACCCTTCTCCCGGCATAAGGCTTGCATTTCCTTTATGCCCTTTTTAATAAGGTCAGAAATTTTGACATCCTGAAAGACATATTCTACCTTCCCTGATTCCAGCCGGGAAAGATCCAGAAGATCATTCAACAACCCAAGAAGCCTGTTCCCTGCCGATCTTATTTCCTTAAAATAAGCCTGGAGTTCTTTCTTGCTATCGCTGTTAACCCTCTCTTCGCCGAATTTCGAAAAACTCAAAATACCATGCATAGGTGTCCTTAACTCATGGCTCATGTTGGCAAGAAATTCCGACTTTGCCTTATTGGACTTTTCGGCTTGCAGTCTGGCCGTCATGGCCTCACTCGTCCGTTCATTAACCAGATCTTCGAGATGCTCCTTGTACTGCATCAACTCCTCTGTTAGGCGCTTGCGTTCAACTTCCATTTGCTGTCTTTCTTTCATCAACGCCACGTGTCTTAATGCCATATCAACGGTATGCTTAAGAACAAAGGGGTCAAACGGTTTGACGACGAAATCAAGCGCGCCGTGTTTAAGCGCCTCAATCGCCAACTGAACCGTTCCTTCCGCCGTAACCATAATGCATTGCAGGCGGTTATCGCAATTGTGAATTTCTTTTAAAGTTGTCAGGCCGTCCATTTCCGGCATCCTCTGATCCAGCAAAATAAGATCAGGCGTAAACTGCAAAAGGGCATCCACGGCCTTTGCCCCGCTTTCCGCTTCTTTAAGCTCATATTCCTTCAAGGCATATGATATTAATTTCCGCGTATTTTCATCGTCATCGACAACAAGAATCTTTTCCATCTTATCCGCCCTTTTTTCCTTTTAAAATCGTAAACAAAAACACCGTGCCCTTATCCGGTTCACTTTCCAGCCACACTCTTCCTCCGTGAAGCGTCACAATTTCCTTAACAATCGTCAGCCCCAATCCCGTGCCGCCGGCTTTACGCGACGGAGAATTATCAATCTGGGCAAAACGATTAAAAAGAATATCCGACCTGTCCTTGGGGATACCGATCCCGTTGTCCTTGACCGACACCAACAAAACATCCTGACTGTGGACATAATCCTCGACAGTGATCACAATCTCACCTGCTTTTGGAGTAAACTTGACGGCATTACCCAGCAGATTTACAAGGACCTGCCGCAAACGCATCTCATCGCCAAAGACGAATGTCTCTTTTGCAAGAATTTTTGTCCTTAAATGAATTTCTTTCTCAACAGCAAGGATACGGATATCTTCCATGGCCGAATGAATAATTTTATCCATATCTGTGTTTTCCCTTTTAATAACCAGCTGTCCGGCCTCAGCCTTGGCAACATCTAGGATATCGTTAATTAAATTCAGAAGATATTCCCCCTGCTCAACAACCGTCTTGATGAAATCCAGTTTATCACCGTCCGGCATCCGGGGAAATTCCTGAACAATCAATTTCGTATTTCCGATAATGGACGTCAGGGGAGTGCGCAATTCATGCGAAATGGTCGAAAGGAAATTCGTTTTCATCTGATCCAGGGATTTGAGCTCTTCTTCCCTCCGGCGCAGTGCCGCGTTACTTTCTTTTAATTGGCTGTTTAATTTAACGAGTAATTCCTCGCTGTTTTTGTATTCCGTATTATCATCACTGATCGCCATATACTGGGAAGGTTTCCTGCTCTCATCTAAAAAAGGCGTAATCGTTGTCTTCAGCCAGAAGACCGTGCCGTCTTTGGACTTATTTTTTATCTGGCCTTTCCAGACATCCCC
>CBDUYP010000144.1:0-3401 GCA_965371485.1 uncultured bacterium | reverse complement strand
TGGATTTCTGGTATAAATGGGTTCGCAAGGATAAGGAAAAAAAGGACGAACAGCGCAAGGTTTTCCGTGGCCTGCTTGAATTAGCCAAGGAATATGATCTGCCCGCGGTTATCCATTCCCGCGGGACATGGCAAGAATGCCTTGAAACGGTTAAAGAGGCCGGGATTAAAAAGGCGGTCTTCCACTGGTACAGCGGCCCGTTAGACGTTCTTAAGGACATTGTGGCCTGCGGTTATTTTGTTTCGGCAACCCCTGCGTTGGCATACAGTTCTCCGTTGCAAGAGGCTATGCAGTATGCCCCGGTTGAGCAGACCCTGATCGAAACAGATTGTCCGGTTTCCGAACTCCGGCCCAAAGATGTCTTTAAAACACTGGAACTGTACGCACGGTTAAAAAATATGGACCCGGAAAAAGCCCTCGCCGTATTAAACAAAAATGCTATGGAATTTTTTGCAGTAGAATAAAGGTGTTGTCTCATGAAATGGATTAAGGGAATGCGGGGATGGCTGCTGGTGATGGTTCTGGTGAGCGTCTGCCTTTCGCAGTCAGGATGTGCTCTTCTCGGCATACCTTTTAAATTGCTTAATATTGCTCTCGAGATTGCCAAGCGGATGCCCAAACCTCCACCGGGGGTATTTTAAAGCATAGGAATATAATGTTTAAAATTGTTAATAAACAAGTTTTGTCAAAAGATATTAAGCGCCTCGATGTCCTGGCAGAATCGATTGCCTGCTCGGTGCAGCCCGGGCAGTTCGTTATGGTGATCCCCCATGAAAAGGGAGAAGGGGTTGCTCTGTCGGTTGTTGAGTGTGATCCCCGTCGCGGCATAATTTCCCTGATTATTCAGGAGACCGGCGAGGAGACCGAACAGCTGGGAGGTATGCGTATTCATGATACGATATTTTCTGTTGCCGGACCATTCGGAAATCCGGCAAGGCTTAAGACGTCAGGCATTGTTATCTGTGTGGCAACAGGGATCGGGATAGCACAGATTCTCCCTGTTTGCCGGGATTTTAAAAAAGCAGGGAATAAGGTGATCGGCGTTATCGGCGCCAAGACGAAACGGTCTTTGGTATTGGAAACACAAATGCGGATTGTCTGTGACAAGATTTTTATTGTGACGGATGACGGCTCGTATGAACGCAAGGGCCGGGTGACGGATAGTCTCAAAGAACTGCTTGATAAAAAAACCGCGGATATGGTCTATGCCGTCGGATCGGTTGCAATGATGCAGGCTGTTTGCCAAATGACACAACAGAAGGGTATTAAAACGCTTGTTCAGGCAAGTCCCCCGATGGTGTGCGGGCGGGGTATATGCGGTTCTTGCCGGTGTATCATCGATGGGAAGACGGTTTTATCCTGTGTTCAGGGCCCGGAGTTTGACGGGCACACCGTTGATTTTGAAGACCTGAAAATTCGCTTGGGCATACCGCCGATAGAAAAAACAGCGGCAAAAAGGCAGGAATGGAAGGAGTCCCCGGGCCTTTCCAAACGGCAGATTCTTACGGAGGCCCAACGGTGTCCTCAGTGCGGTGATGCCCCTTGCGTCGGGGGGTGTCCTTTGGGGATCGATATCCCGGAATTTATCCGGTTTCTTCGCGAAGGAGATATTGCCGGTGCTTTAAAAAAGATTAAAGAACAAAATGATCTGCCTGGGATTTGCGGCCGTCTTTGTCCGGCCCCATGCGAAGACATTTGTGTTTTAAAAGAAAAGGAAAAGACGATTAAGGTCAGAGATTTGGAACGTTACGCCGCAGACCATGGAGAAAAGTCATTCTTTGGGCGAAAAATGATAGGATTGGAAGCGGCCAAAGCATCCGGGAAAAAGGTGGCTGTTATCGGTTCCGGTCCTGCGGGATTAACAGCAGCGGCACAGCTTACAAGAAAAGGTTACGGTGTGACGGTTTTTGAATCATTGCCTGCTGTCGGAGGGGTTCTGCGTTACGGGACGCCGGAATTCCGTTTGCCTTCTCATGTTCTTGGAGGGTATGTTGATGAAATGAAATCGGCGGGAGTTGATTTTAAAGTCAATTTTCATATCGGACAAGTTACGGCGTTGGGGGAAATTCTTGAACAGGGTTTTTCATCAATCCTCGTGGCCGTTGGTGCGGGTCAACCGCGTTTTTCAGATCTTCCCGGCGCGCATCTGGGCGGGATTTATTACGCACACGAGATTCTCATGCGGCTCAATTTTGCGCGTCCCATGACGCCTAAACAGCATATCCCTTTGAACATCGGGCAAAAGATCGCTGTGATAGGAAAGGGGCGCGCGGCGTTAGAATGTGCCCGTGCGTGCGCACGGTTGGGAAAAGAGGTGTCTGTTGTGTTTCCGGAAACAGGGGAGGATGGACAGAGTGCGAGGCCGGAGGGTGTTCAATTTGAAGGGTTGACAAGGCCGCTCTCGTTTGAGCAGGGTGAGAACGGTCTTGTTCGCGGTGTCAAATGTGAGCGGATGGATTTTGCCGATCCTGATGCGAGCGGGGCATGGCGGCTCATTGCGGTTCCTGACTCTGCGTTTACTTTGGAAGCGGACACTGTGATTCTTGCCGTCGGGAATGAACCCAATACTTCTTTTTTACAAAAGTGGACGGATTTAAAAATCAATGAGGACGGAAGCATCTGGGTTGATGAAGAAACAGGGATGACTTCCCTGCCGGCTGTCTTTGCCACCGGCGGAGTTGTTACCGGAGATTGTTCCCTTATCGATGCCATGGTTTCGGGAAAAAAAGCAGCACACCATATGGATTCATTCATAAATGGTGTCAATTCTCGGTAAGTGTATTGATTACAAGGAGTTAAAGTTAAATTCGATAGTGTAGGGGCGAACGGCCGTTCGCCCCTACGTATGTTAGTGTCCGCACCTCGTAGGTGCGGACAGGTTTGAAAACAAAGGAGTTCGGGAGAATTGACACCATTTAAACACAAATCACAATCTACCATTGAGTTTACTTTTACAATGGTCATGACGGTTTTGTTGGCCGTGGGCATGATTAAAGTATTTCACTGGGTAGGAAATGACCTGGCTGAGCGACGCAAGATACACGAAAGGGAATTGTTGAATCAAAATATCGGACCGTTGTCCTTTCCACCGGTCAAGATTAACGCCACGGTCAGAAGTAATATTTTTGAATGTGCTTCGGATGGTACTTGTAGTGCGGCAGAACCTGCGTGTAATGAGACTACAACAGGGGTTGGTAATTGTGGAAATGTCTGTGAGAGAGTCGGCCCGGTGTGTGACTGTGTTTCGGATGGTACTTGTAGTGCGGCAGAACCTGCGTGTGATGAGACTACGACAGGGGTTGATAATTGTAGAAATGCCTGTGAGAGAGTCGGCCCGGTGTGTGGATGTGTTTCGGATGGTACTTGTAGTGCGGCAGAACCTGCGTGTGATGAGACTACGA
>CBDUYP010000143.1:0-3439 GCA_965371485.1 uncultured bacterium | reverse complement strand
TTCAGGGAAAACGTATTAATGGTAAAATCCCGGTGCAGCAAATCTTTCTGAAAAGTGGCCGCGCGGAAATCCGCGAAATCAAATGTCCGGATGATCCCCTTTTCTTTTTTAACAATGCGGGCACAGCCGTGTTCTTCATCCAAAAGGACAAAGGCCCCTTTGATTTTCCCGGCAAACAAACGGGCCAGCTTGACAGCGTCCTTTTCAACGGAAAAATCAAGATCCAGACAAGGCCGCCCGAGAAGATAATCACGCAAAAATCCGCCAACGAGATAAACGGATAGTTTCTTTCTTCCGGCAATATTCTGAATAATGCGAAGGTGAGGGTAGTCTTTTAGAAGGGACATGATATCCCTTATTCTTCCGGTTTAAAAATACCGGTTTTTCTCAAAACCTCTTCCGAGACAAATATAGGGGTTTGGGCGCGGACAGCGAGAGCAATGCCGTCCGAAGGCCTGGCATCAATCTTTCTTATCTTTCCACCCGGCCCTTTCAATACCAACTTGGCATGGAAAGTGTTTGAGACCAAATCATCGATAATCAATTTATCCAATTTAGCCCCCAGCCCTTCAATGACATCCATAACAAGGTCATGTGTCATGGGCCGGGGCGTCGAAACACCGGAAATCTTTAACTTTATGCTGGATGCCTCCGGCAATCCGATAATGATCGGCAATTGACGATCACCGTCTTTCTCTTTCAAAACGATGATCTGATCCTGCCTTTTCTCATCGATAATGATTTTGTTAAGTTCTACCTGGATCAGAATATCTTCCTTTTTCACGATTTTTTCTCTTTCTTTAACATTAATTTCAGTTCACTCATGAATTGATTAACGTCACGGAATTGACGGTAAACAGACGCGAACCGGACATAGGCCACCTCATCCAATCCGGATAATTTCTCCATAATAAACTCCCCCACGACGCGCGAATCCACTTCGCGGTCATACTTTTTTTGGACAGTCCGTTCAATATCGATCGTGATCTCTTCGATTTTATCAATACTGACAGGGCGTTTCTCGCAGGCCTTGACAAGTCCGTTGACAATCTTTGTCCGGTCAAACGGCTGGCGGCGGCCGTCTTTCTTAACGACCATCAACGGGACGTGCTCGACATACTCGTATGTTGTAAAGCGCCTCTCGCACTTGAGGCATTCGCGGCGCCTGCGGATAGATGTCCCGTCGCTGTTCATGCGGGAATCAATAACCTTAGTGTTTTTCGAACGACACGATGGGCATTTCATAGTTCTTTATATATCACAAATCCCTTCGACAGCTGCAAAACTTTTTCTTTAACCTTATTTAAAACCTTTTCATCCTCTTTGTGCATAATCGCTTCATCCATCAACCCGGCAATCTCTTGCATCTGTTCCTCTTTCATCCCCCGTGTTGTTATGGCCGGGGTGCCGACACGGATGCCGCTCGTTACCGCCGGACTCTGTGGGTCAAAGGGGATGAGATTCTTATTAACGGTAATACAAACTTTGTCCAATACATCCGAGGCCTCTTTGCCGGTGATATGTTTTGGCCGTAAATCCACCATGAAAAGATGATTATCTGTCCCTCCGGCCACAATTCTGAATCCGCGCTTTGACAAGGCGTCCGATAAAGCGCGCGCGTTTTTGACAATCTGATGCTGGTATTGTTTAAACTCTTCCCTTAAGGCCTCTTTAAAAGAAACCGCCTTGGCCGCGATCACATGCATCAAAGGGCCTCCCTGAATCCCGGGAAAAACATTGGTATCGATTTTTTTCGCAAATTCATTGCGCGTGAGGATCATCCCTCCGCGCGGACCCCGTAACGTCTTATGCGTTGTGGTTGTCACAAATTCCGCGTATGGCACCGGACTGGGGTGCACTCCCGCGGCCACCAAACCGGCAATATGGGCCATATCAACGAAAAGATACGCCCCGACCGAATCACAAATTTCCCTGAATTTCTTAAAATCAATCGTCCGCGAATAAGCAGAGGCCCCGGCCAAAATAACCTTAGGCTTATGTTCCTTTGCCTTGGCCTGTATCTCGTCGAAGTCAAGCATCTCGGTTTCTTTATTGACTTGATAGGTGACAATATTGTATGTCTTTCCGGAAAAATTCAATTTATGCCCGTGCGTCAAATGGCCGCCGCAGGCCAGATCCATAGCAAGAACCGTATCCCCGGGCCTGGCTGCCACGTTATAAACAGCTTGATTGGCCTGCGATCCTGAATGCGGCTGGACGTTGACATGTTCTGCCCCGAAGAGTTCCTTGGCCCGGTCAATCGCCAACTGTTCGACAACATCAGCATGCTCACACCCCCCGTACCAGCGGCGGGCCGGATACCCTTCGGCATATTTATTCGTCAGAACGCTTCCCTGCGCCTCTAAAACAGCTTGTGAAACGATATTTTCAGACGCGATAAGTTCCAGATTATCCTGCTGCCGCCCGACTTCATTCTGAATCGCTTTATAAATATCAATATCTGCTTCCTTCAGGTGCTTCATAATTTTCCCTTTTCAATCGCCTTAATCTGCCGTACTCGGCGCAAATGCCGTCCGCCTTCAAATTTAGCATCTAACCACGTGGTCATGATATCATTTATTTCCGCACGCGTTACAAATTTCGCGCCCATAACCAGAATATTGGAATTATTATGTTCTCTGGACCAGGCAGCCGCCTGTTTATTATAACAAAGAGCGGCATAGGCCCCTTTGACTTTATTAGCGGCAATGGAATGGCCGATACCTGTCATGCAAATGAGAATACCGCGCGCGTTTCTTGATTTGGCAACCTCGCGGGCGACTTTATAAGACAGCCGGGGATAATCACAGGCCACACCCTCTTGATGTGTCCCCGCGTCAACAACATCGTGTCCGAGATGCTCCAGAAATCTGATAATATCTTTCTTTAATTGATAACCGCGGTGATCCGCGCCGACAAAAATCTTCATATAAGTTTCTCCAGTTTCTTGACGGCATCCTTGATCGTCAGTAAACACTCTTCGTAGGCCTCTGTGGATTTTCCGATCGGGTCGGGAATATCCAACGGGATTTGTGATCCCGCAGACCTGTGCCCGCCTGTCCCCGACAGGGGGTCAGGGTGCTCCTGGACAAATTCCCTTAACAGATAAATCCTTTTCTCAACGGTCGGAAGACGTTCCAGCACCAGGCCGCGGTGGACCCTTGTCATAACAAGGATCAAATCCGCTTTATGAAGCAAAAGACTGTTAATAGACTGCGATTGATGTCCGGACGCGTCAATGCCTTCTTTCCTCAGGACGGCAATGGTCTCGTCACTTGCTGATGAATGAAAAAAAACGCCTGTTCCGGCTGAAAAAATACCGACATCCTCTTTGCCCTTAAACAGATCCTTCAGAAAATATTCGGCCATGACCGAACGGCAGCTGTTTCCGGTACACACAAAAAGAATGATTTTCTTCTGTGTGATACGATCAACTTCC
>CBDUYP010000142.1:0-3462 GCA_965371485.1 uncultured bacterium | reverse complement strand
AGATCCTCGAAAAGATAAAACGCGGGACCACGGAGATTATCAACCCGGATAGTTTGAGGAAGAAGATCCGGGAAGGGCGGCCTCTTCGTATCAAAGCCGGTTTTGATCCTACGGCGCCGGATATTCATTTAGGTCATGTGGTCCTGCTGCGAAAATTAAGACAGTTCCAGGATTTAGGTCATCATGTGTTTTTTCTCATAGGGGATTTTACGGCACAGATCGGGGACCCGTCGGGCCTGGACCAGCTTCGTCCTAAGACGGACCCGCGGGAAATTAAGAAAAATGCAAAGACATACAAAAACCAGGTTTTTAAAATTTTGGATGAGAGTAAAACACAGGTTGTTTTTAACAGTAAGTGGCTGGCGTCATTAACCACTCAGAAAATGCTGGAGCTGACAGCCATCTCTACGGTCGCGCAGATGCTGGCCCGGGCTGATTTCAAGAAACGGTTTGAAGACGGCAAAGAGATCAGTATCCTTGAATTTATTTATCCCTTGTTGCAGGGATATGATTCCGTTCATCTCAAGGCGGATATCGAATTAGGAGGCTCGGACCAGAAATTCAACCTGTTGATGGGACGACAACTGCAAGCGGCCTTTCAACAGGAACCGCAGGTCGTTATTATGACACCGTTATTAGAGGGAACGGATGGTGTTAAGAAAATGAGTAAATCTCTGGATAATTACATCGGCATTGAGGAATCCCCCAAAGAAATATTCGGAAAGATCATGTCCGTTAGTGATGAACTCATGTACAGATATTACGAGATTCTGACGGATTGTGATTTAAAGGAAATAAAGATGCTCCATCCCAAAGAGGCAAAGCTCCGGTTGGGGCAGGAAATTGTCCGTCAATTCTACAATGAGAAAGAAGCTTTAAAGGGGCGGAAGGATTTCGAAAAGGTTTTCAGCCACGGGCAAGTCCCCGAAGATGTTATTTCCCACAAATTGAGTCAAAGCAAGAAAGAGTCCATTGCCGATATCTTAATGACAACACAATGCGCCGGATCAAAAAATGAGGTTCGCCGATTGTTAAAGCAGGGGGCTGTCAGTCTTGACGGTCAAAGAATAGAGGCTGAAGATTGGGAGGTTAGAAAGGGTGTTTTGAAGGTTGGGAAAAGACGTTTTCTTAAGCTCATTTAAAGCATAGGAATTTCTTTGAAATTTCTAACGCGACTCGTAAATTAGTTGCCGAGCGCCTTTTGCGAGGCCTAATTTATTTCTGCAGCAGGCCCTTAACTCTAATATTCTGAGTACGATAGACTCTCTTAAAGAACAGAATAAATTTCTTGACAAAAATTTTTGAGATCAGTATACTATGCGTTCATGTTACGGCCCTTGTAGCTCAGCCGGTAGAGCACGTCCTTGGTAAGGACGAGGTCACCGGTTCAATTCCGGTCGAGGGCTTTTTTAGGAAATTATAAAAAGTAGAATTATTCAATGCGTGAAAATATCCAGTTTGAATGTACAGAGTGCCGCAGGATTAATTACAGCAGTACAAAGGACAAGAAAATAAAATCCGAGCGGTTGGAGTTGAAGAAATATTGCCGCTTTTGCCGCAAACATATTGTGCATCGCGAATTGAAAAAATGATCTGGGCAGAATGCCATATCAGGGAAGGTTACAGGCTATTGAATAGTAGCAAAGACAGCATATTATCACATAGGCCTGTAGCTCCAACTGGCAGAGCAACGGTCTCCAAAACCGTGGGTTGTAGGTTCAAATCCTACCAGGCCTGTAGTTTAAGTGCATCATAAGGAATACGAATGATCGGAAAATCTAAAAAATTTATTTCAGAAGTCATTGTTGAGTTGAAGAAAGTCTCCTGGTCAACGAAACGGGAGTTAAGGGATTCGACCTGGGTTGTTCTTGTGAGTTCTGTCTTTCTCGGTGTCTTTATCGGAGTGGCGGATTTTGTTCTTTCTAAAATAATAGGAGTGGTCATTAGGTGATATGGCGATGAAGTGGTACGTTTTACATACACAGACCGGCGCGGAAGAAAAGGCCCGGGCGGGATTGGAAGGCAGGATGGCATCGACGGATTTGAAAAAGTACATCGGTGAGATCGTTGTTCCTACCGAGCAGGTTTCGGAAATCCGCGGAGGGAAAAAACGCATCACGGCCCGCAAATTTTTTCCGGGATACATCCTGGTGAAAATGGAGATGACCAAAGAGAGTTGGTATCTTGTCAAAACCACTCCCGGGGTTACAGGGTTTATCGGCCCGGGGAAGAGGCCCACGCCTGTTTCTGAGCAAGAGGTTGATGCCATCGTAAGGCGTACGGAAGATACGGAAACAAAGCCGAGTCCCAAAACTATTTTTGAGGTGGGGGAAGCAATCAGGATTGCCGAGGGGCCTTTCGCGAATTTTAACGGTTCTGTTATGGAAGTTTATCCCGATCGCGGGAAATTAAAGGTGAGCGTTTCTATTTTCGGCCGTTCGACCCTCGTGGAAATGGAATATTGGCAAGTGGAGAAGATTTAAAATGGCTAAAGAAGTTACGGCAAAAATAAAATTATATGTTCCTGCCGGTCAGGCTAACCCTGCCCCGCCGGTCGGTCCTGCCTTGGGTCAACATGGAGTCAATATTATGGGTTTTTGCAAGGCCTTTAATGAGCAGACAAAAGGAAGAGAGGGATTGATTCTTCCCGCCGTTATTACGGTTTATTCCGACAGGACTTTTACATTTATCATTAAAACTCCTCCCAGCTCCATCTTGATCAAAAAAGCGGCAAATTTGGCGAAGGCATCAGGTCAGGCCGGGAAAGAAAAGATCGCAACACTGGGCAGGGAAAAGATAAAAGAGATTGCGAAAATTAAGATGGTAGATTTAAATACTGTTGATTTAGAGCAAGCTATGAGAACCATTGAAGGGACGGCAAGAAGTATGGGCATTGAGGTGGTGGCATAAAATGGCTTATGTGAGTAAACGCAAAAAGGCATTTGCCAAGAGTCGGGAGGAAGTCTCCGGCGGGAAAAACACCTTTTCCCTGAAAGATGCTCTTGAAAACATTGATAAATCTCCAAATGTTAAATTTGATGAAACCGTGGAATTGCATTTTTATCTTAATATTGACACGAAAAGCTCTGATCAAGCGCTGCGCGGGATCATTGTTTTGCCGCATGGGACAGGGAGAAAGATAAGGATTGCTGTTTTTTGTAAAGGAGAACTTGCCCGGAAAGCAGAGAAGCTGGGAGCTGATTATGTCGGGGCTAATGATTTGATTGAGAAAGTTTCCAAAGGATTTCTTGGCTTTGATTGTATTATTGCCACTCCGGATATGATGCGGGATTTAAGTAAATTGGGCAAGATTTTAGGCCCGAGGGGTCTTATGCCGAGTCCCAAGGCGGGAACGGTTACTGCGGATGTTGAGAAGGCGATTAAGGAGATCAAGGCAGGAAGAGTGGAATTCAAGTCGGATAAACAGGCAGGCATTCACGTCGGCATAGGAAAACGGTCTTT
>CBDUYP010000141.1:0-3477 GCA_965371485.1 uncultured bacterium | reverse complement strand
CACGATCATCGCGGATTTGAGTTCTTATGTCAAGTTGTTTGCGGAACAGGAGAACCTGCTTTCTCAACTGATCAGCGAGGGATTGTTGCAGGTTTCGGCAAGCGTATTGTCTTTGCAAATTAAAACAGAGATTCTTAATAACCCGGCCGCATCATATACAATTGTTATGAATGAAACACAAATAAAAGAATGGAGAGAGGAATGAAGAAAAAGGGGTTTACATTAGTCGAGTTGATGATTGTTGTTATCATTATCGGTGTGCTGGTGGCGATGGTGACACCGCGCCTTGCCGGCAGGTCTGAGTCAGCGAAGAAAAAAGTATCCAAGGCGGATATTGAGGTCAATATTCCGACGGCTCTCAAACTTTATGAACTGGATAATGGGGCCTTTCCGACCACGGCAGAGGGACTGGCCGCGCTTAGGTCGTCTCCCGGTTCTGCCATTGACTGGCAGGGGCCTTATGTAGAGAAAACACCCAAGGATCCCTGGAGAAGGGAATATCAGTATAAAAGTCCGGGAGAACACCGCACCTATGATTATGATTTATATTCCCTGGGCCGCGACGGCGTCCAAAGCAAAGACGACATCAACAACTGGGACGATGATTAAAATGACAGACGATATCCAGAAAAAGATAAATGAACTTGAGGGAAAACTTGAGCAACTTAGGGGGTTTCTTTGACCTGCCTAAGAAGTTAGAGTCTATCCAGGCCATTGGGGATCAGATGGCCCTGCCGGATTTCTGGAATCATACGGATACCTCCCAGAAGGTGATGCGCGATTTGAAATATTTGAAATCCTGTGTCGAACCTTATCAAAAAGGTGTTAAGAGATTGGATGATTTAAAGGAATTGATTGCCATGTCCGGGGAGGACGGGGATTTTCTGGATCAGCTCCAGGAGGAGTTGACATCTCTTCAAAAGGATATCAGCGACCTGGAAACTCAATCCTTTCTCGGCGGGCCGTTTGACCGTAACAACGCGATTCTCAGTATCAATGCCGGGGCCGGAGGCACGGAATCCTGTGATTGGGCCAACATGCTTCTTCGTATGTATACGCGCTGGGCGGATGACAGAGGTTGTGACGTTAAAACAACCGATATCCTCCCCGGGGAAGAGGCTGGGGTTAAGAACGTGACGCTGCGTATTTCAGGTGATATGACAGTTTACGGCCTTCTTAAAGGAGAAAAGGGCGTTCACCGGCTTGTGCGGATTTCCCCGTTTGATGCCAATAAAAGAAGGCATACGTCATTTGCTTCGGTGGATGTTATCCCGGAGATTGAGGATGATATCGAGGTTGACATCAATCCCGATGACCTGCGGATTGATATCTTCCGGTCTTCCGGGCCCGGCGGCCAAAGCGTGAATACCACGGATTCAGCTGTGCGGATCACACATCTCCCGACGAAGATCGTGGCCCAGTGTCAAAACGAGCGGTCCCAGTTACAAAATAAACAAACAGCCATGAAGATCCTGCGTGCGCGGTTGCATGAAAAGAAACGCAAGGAACAGGAAGAACGCATGTCTAAGGAATACGGCAAGAAACAGAAGATTGAGTGGGGAAGCCAAATCCGCTCTTATGTCATGCATCCCTATGCCATGGTCAAAGACCACCGCACCGGAGCTGAAACCGGAAACGTCCAGAAGGTGATGGATGGGGGATTGGATTTATTTATGGATGCGTATTTAAGGAAGAGGTAGGGAACGGTTTAAAACCGTTCCGTACGTAGGGGCATGATTAATCATGCCCGTACAGGAGATTATCATGTTCGATTTCCTAATCGGTAAATTTATTATCAACAGCGCGCAGAAGTTTATTGACAGACTTGATCCTAAGGTGTCTGTCCATATTCCCAAAGACCTTGTCCTGCCTTCTGTGGGCGTCATTAAAAAGATGTGCCAGCGTGTATCGAAGATCAACGGGATGGAAGAGCAGATGCGCCCGTTGTCCGATGATCACCTCAAGGCCAAGACCGGTGAACTGAAGGCCCGCTATCAGGAGGCCGCAAAGCAAAAAACACAAGAGCGTCAAGCAGCCTTAGACGCTATTTTAATTGAGGCCTTTGCGGTGGTGAGGGAAACGGGAACACGCGTCCTTTCTTTGCGGCATTATGATATTCAACTCGCCGGCGGAATAGCCCTGCATGAGGGAAAGATTGCCGAGATGGCCACGGGAGAAGGAAAAACACTGATGTCAACCCTTCCGGCGTACCTCAACGCCCTGACGGGTGAGAGTGTGCACATCGTGACGGTTAATGATTATCTGGCGAAGCGGGACCGCGAATGGATGGGGCCGATTTATGAATTTCTGGGGATGACGGTCGGTGTCATCCTCCACGACATGGATCCTGTTTCGCGTAAAGAGGCTTACGGGTGTGATATCACCTACGGGACCAACAATGAATTCGGCTTTGATTATCTGCGGGACAATATGGTGGGATCCAAGGAAGAGATGGTGCAGCGCGGGCATTATTTTGCCATTGTCGACGAGGTTGACAGCATCCTGATCGACGAGGCAAGGACACCGCTTATTATTTCCGGGCCGGCCGAGGAGTCGACAGATAAATATTATAAGGCCAATGAAATTACGCATAAGCTTAAAGGGAACCGGATTACCGAGAATGAACAGATCGAGGCCAAGCACCGCAACGAAGACGTGTCAAAAGGGTTTGATTATGTTGCCGACGAGAAGGCCCGGTCCATTTCCCTGACGGATGACGGCGAGGAAAAAGCAGCCCGCTATTTCGGCGTGGACAATTTGCATGATATGGACACCATTGAATACCGCCATCATATTCTGCAGGCGCTTAAGGCAAAGGAATTTTTTAAGAGTGACGTGGATTATGTTGTGCGCGACGGGCAAGTCATGATTGTTGATGAATTCACAGGGCGCATGATGCCGGGCCGGAGGTGGTCGGACGGTTTACATCAGGCTGTGGAGGCTAAAGAGGGGATTAAGATCGAGCGGGAAAATCAAACGCTGGCAACGGTTACCTTCCAGAATTATTTCCGCATGTATGACAAACTTTCCGGCATGACAGGTACGGCTTATACCGAGGCCAATGAATTTGAGCAGATCTATCATCTCGATTGCGTGGTCATGCCGCCGAA
Source organism: uncultured bacterium (assembly GCA_965371485.1). Lineage (GTDB taxonomy): Bacteria > Omnitrophota > Gorgyraeia > Zapsychrales > JANLHA01 > CBDUYP01. The sequence goes on along the minus strand of CBDUYP010000141.1, from coordinate 367 downwards.
CCGTTTTTTGCGGCGCAGCAATCATACGGATTGTATTTACAAAACGGTCAAGGAAAAGTTTGATGCCGTCGTCAGTGAGATTGAGGAATATCATAAACGGGGCCAGCCGGTTTTGGTCGGAACGATTTCGATTGAAAAATCCGAACGGGTGGCGGCCTTGTTGAAGCAAAAAGGGATTCCCCATCAAATTTTAAACGCCAAATATCATGAGATGGAGGCGCAGATTGTAGCCCAGGCCGGGCGGTATAAGGCGGTGACCATTGCCACCAATATGGCCGGACGCGGAACCGATATTGTGTTGGGAGGCAACGCGGAGTTTTTGGCGAGAAATATGGCAAAGCAAAAAAAGGAGAAAGCATCAGAGAAC
>CBDUYP010000140.1:0-3486 GCA_965371485.1 uncultured bacterium | reverse complement strand
TTCAGGAATTAAAAAAATCCTTGTCATCTCCCTGTCGAATATCGGGGATATTGTCTTGACGCTGCCTGTTGTTGATGTTTTAAAACAGGATTTCCCGGATGCGCAGCTTTCGATGGTGGTAGGCCCCAAGGGAGAATCGTTATTGAAAGGAAATCCCTTCATTCACAAACTTCACATTTTTGACAAACACCAGGCGATTCCCAAATCGGCGCGATGGATCCTGCAAATGCGAAAAGAACGCTTCGACCTTATTGTGGACTTGCGCAATACCGCGTTTCCTCTCTTTATCGGCGCCCGGCATAAAACATCTCTCCTCCTGAAACGGCGTCATGATCAGCACATGCGCTGTCAGCATCTTAACCGTTTGCGCTCGGTCTATCCTTTTCCGGCCGAGGCCAACCGCCGGTATGCTTTGAATATTCTTCATGAGGACAAACGGTATGTTGACGACATTATTAAGAAAGAAATCGGGGCACACAATCGGTTTATTGTCATGAGTCCCGGAGCTGCTGACGAATGTAAAAGGTGGACAGAAGAAGGGTTTGCCCGGCTTTCTGACCGGGTGATGGAGACCTACAAAGTCAAAGTTGTTTTTGTGGGCAATGCCGATGACGACCGGAAAGTCATTCAAAGAATTACAAAAAGGATGTCGCACAATATCGTTAATTTAAGCGGACAGACAACCCTCATACAATTAGCTCACCTTTTCCGGCGATGCGCGCTTCTCATTGTTAACGATACAGGAGCAATGCATCTGGCAAGTTATCTCGATGTTCCTGTCCTGGGATTGTTCGGGCCCACGGATCCGTTCCAGTATAAACCGTGGGGGGCAAAGGGTGGTTTCATCCGGAAAGAAAAAGATTGTCCAGCCTGTACCCGCCTGTCCCCGGCAGGGGGGCAGGGTACAAGTCAGTCGCCGCCCAAATCAGGGAATCAACATCAATGCATGCAGGCGATCTCGGCAGAAGATGTTTTCAATGCCTTGGAACTGACTCCCGAAGGAGTGACGGTTAAGTGAAAGATTTTAAGAACATCCTTCTTATTCGCAGCGACCGCATCGGGGATGTGATTTTAACAACACCGTCGATCAGGGCCATGAGAGAGACGTATCCGCACGCGCGCATATCCCTGTTTGTCTGTCCGGCGACAAAAGATTGTGTTCAGGGAAATCCTTATTTAGATGATGTTCTTGTCGACGACCGCCACAATAGCCACAAAGGGTTGGCGGGATTCGTGACATTGGTCAGGTTTTTACGAGGCAAGAAATTTGACCTCGCTGTCAATTTTATTCCCAAAAAACGGACAAACCTGCTGTGTTTCCTGGCAGGAATTCCCCATCGTCTTGGATATGATAACAACAAATTCGGATTTTTACTGACGCAAAGAATTTTTGATGACCGGCCCCTGGGCATCAAACATGAGGCCCGGTATTGCCTTGACCTTTTAAAGCCTCTTGGCGTTAATTTCTCGTCGATGGAACTTTTTTTTCCTGTTAGCACAGAGACACAGGCATGGGCGCGGCAATGCCTTGATGAAAACGGCATTGACACCTCAAAGCCCCTTGTCGCCGTACACCCCGGGGCCAGCTGTCCGACCAAGAAATGGCCGGCAAAGCGTTTTGCCCAATTAATCAATAAATTACAACAACAGCATTCTTTTTCTTTTGTGATCATCGGAGCTCGGGATAATGCAAAGACCGCTCAGGAAATCCTTGCGTTGCTTGACGCTCCTGTTCTTGACCTGACAGGCAAGACCTCTGTTGCCCGGTTGGCAGGACTTCTTAAGCAATGTCACCTGTTGATTTCCAATGATTCCGGACCCGTTCACATCGCGGATGCCCTTGGCGTCCCGGTTGTTTCGATCTTTACCCGGAATCAACCCGGGATTAATCCAGAGCGTTGGGGGCCTTTGGGCGCGAAATCACGAATCGTGGCACCCCCGGTGCAAGAGGGGATTTCATTTGCCAAAGGAGAAGTGACCGACCCAAAATATTTGGAAGTGGTTCAAACACAAGACGTTCTAGAAGCGGTTGACGCTATATTTAAATTATGTTAAAATCACGGTTTACAACTACTTTTACAAGTATATATAACGGCTATTATGATACTGCATAAATACCGGGCCATCATTTCTAAATTTCGAACCAAGAAAGTCCTGGTTGTCGGGGATGTTATCCTGGATCAGCATATCCGGGGAAGTGTCTCGAGAATATCTCCCGAGGCACCTGTCCCGATTGTCCTGCAGCAGGGGGACCCGGATTTTGCTCCCGGCGGAGCCGCAAACGTGGCCACGAATTTAAAAAGTCTCGGAGCAAAAGTTACCGTCTTAGGGCGCATCGGCGATGACGGCGCAGGCCAGATATTTCTTAGGGAACTGCGCAAGCGCAAGATTTCAACCAAAGGCATTTTTGTTGATAAAAATATCCCTACGATTGTCAAAACACGGATTGTCGCGCAACACCAGCAGATCTTACGTATTGACCGGGAGCAGATTGATTCGTCGGACGACGAGAAGTTGCCGGTAAGAGTGAGTGCTTTTTTACGCAAATACGGCATGGGATTTGATGCCATTATCCTTTCCGATTACGGCAAGGGAATGATATCCCGCGTCCTTGTCGAGCAAATTTGTTCTCTCGCGAAAAAAAACAGACAGATATTGACCGTTGACCCCAAAGTGGAACATTTTGCATATTACCGGGGCGTGACAGCCATTACGCCTAACAAGAATGAAACGGAAAATGCAATCCGTAATATTAAAATTACCAACCGCCAACGCCGGAAATTAGCCCTTCACAGTGACCGGTTGCAAACACATTCACAAGTGGAAAAAGCCGGCAAACAACTCGTAAAATTTTTGGAGTTGGAATCATTGTTAATCACCTTAGGTGAGGAAGGGATGTATCTCTTTAAAAGGAACGGAAAATCTGTCCATATTCCCACAAAGACCCGGGATGTTTTTGATGTGACCGGCGCGGGAGATACGGTGATTGCCGTTTTTACCCTTGGTTTGACAACCGGGGCCACAAAGCTGCAGGCAGCGGATATTGCCAATCATGCGGCAGGGATTGTCGTCGGTCAGATGGGTGCGGTCACCGTGACACGCGAAGAGCTTCTCGCCGCAATGAAAAATTAACTTATGGAAATCATCAAAAACTGGTCGACCAACATTATTAAAGAGCAGCCAAGAAGATAAAAAAACTCGGCAATCCTTTTTCGGAGCGAATTAATTATAGGAGAAGAGAAGGTTGTGCAGTGAAAAAAACATTTTTATCAGTTATTTTGTTTTTTATAGTTGCTGGAAATGGTTATACACAACAAGAATCGTTTGCCCTATATCCTGAAATACAATATGAGGACTTTGCGGGATTTCGTTCTGAGAGGGGTATTACTTGCGTAGGATCATTTAATCTTGAAAAAGGAGGGAAAGAAAGGCAAGAATTTATGGTTACCAATAGAGAGGAATATAAAGAATTGTTTGATTGCAAAA
>CBDUYP010000139.1:0-3487 GCA_965371485.1 uncultured bacterium | reverse complement strand
CGTTGGCATTCATGTTGGTTAGTGTTCCGCTTCCTGTCTGCCAGACACCCAAAGGAAAGTGCGAGGAAAGTTTCCCTTCAATAACTTCATCCGCTGCCTTGACGATCAAGTCCGCCTTTTTAGCAGGAAGAATCCCTAAATCCTTACCGGTCAGGGCAGCGGCTTTCTTCAAAACACCAAAAGCGCGGATTAATTCTTCGGGCATGTGTTCTGTGCCGATTTTAAAATTTATCACAGAACGCGCTGTCTGCGCTCCGTAATATTTATCTTCCGGGACTTTAACCTCACCCAAGCTGTCGGATTCGATGCGATATTTCATAAAATGGAATACCTTTATTTTGTCCCTATCCCGAGATTTTTAAATATATCAATCGGAATGGGAAAAAGTGTGGTTGTATTGTTCTCGGTTCCGATTTCCACAAGGGTTTGCAAATACCTCAATTGCAAAGCCATGGGATGTTTCTGCATTTTTTCTGCGGCGAGACAAATTTTCTCTGCCGCCTGAAACTCTCCTTCGGCCGCGATAACCTTGGCACGGCGTTCCCGTTCAGCCTCGGCCTGACGGGCCATGGCACGCCTGAGATCTTCGGAGATGTCAACATGCTTGACCTCAACATTTGTTATCTTGATTCCCCACGGGTCTGTTTGCTTGTCCAATATGCCCTGCAAATTGGCATTGATCTTTTCCCTCTGAGAGAGAAGCCCGTCCAATTCCATCTCCCCCAGGACACTGCGAAGCGTTGTCTGCGCCATCTGGGATGTCGCGTATTGATAATTCTCCACCTCGATCGTCGCCTTGATCGGGTCCATCACTCGAAAATAAGTCACGGCATTCACTTTAGCCGAGACATTGTCCTTGGTGATGATATCCTGCGGCGGGACATCCAATGTAATCAGCCTTAGCGTGACAATCACGGCCCGGTCGATGGGCCATAAGACAAAAACAAATCCCGGCCCTTTGGGTTTCTCCAATACCCGCCCCAGCCGGAAAATAACCGCCCGTTCATATTCATTGATAATCTTAAGACTGTTAAATAACCACATAAGAAAAATTCCAAAAAAAACAAAAATACTCATCACACAACCCCTTTCGTAAATTAGTTACGAGTTTATTTTAACGGTTAACGTCATGCCGTCAACCGCGGTTACTTCTATCCTTGCGCCTTTTTTGATCGTCTGATCAGCGACAGCATTCCACAATTCACCGTGCACAAAAACTTTGCCTTCCTGCCCCGCGGAAATTGTTTTTTGGACTTCTCCCTTTGTTCCGAGGAGACCCTCCTGTCCTCCCAAGGCTTTTCTCCTGTGGGCGCTAACAACAGCCCTGACAAGAAATATTGTAATGCCGGCTGTCGATCCTGTAAAGGAGAGGATCAACGGCCAAGAAACACGCATCACCGGGACAGAAGAATCAAAAAGCAGTAAAGAACCCAGAATCATACACACGCTGCCGCCCAAAGTTAACAGTCCCAACCCCGGGACATAGGCCTCGGCGACAAATAAAACAAGTCCAAGCAAAATCAGGGCCACCCCTGCATAATTCGTCGGAAGTGTCTGCATGCTGTAAAAGGCCAAAATCAGGAAGATGGCCCCGAGAATCCCCGGAACCCCGATTCCCGGATGTGTGATTTCATACATAAGTCCGTAGAATCCGAGAATCATGAAAATATACGCGATGTTGGGATTTGCCAAGATATTCAGGAATTTCTGGCGCGGCTCCATGGCAATGTGCCGCACATAAGCATCTTTTGTCTTCAGGACAATTTTTTTCCCGTTGATATCAACGGCGCGCCCATCTAACTCCTCAAGAAGATGACTGTCATTCTGGGCGATGATTTCAATAACACCCAATTCCAGGGCCTCGGTTTCCGTAATCGAGGAACTCTTGGTGACACTTTTAATGGCCCATTCCACATTCCGTCCGCGTTTTTTCGCGATGGACTTGATAAAGGCAACCGTGTCCTGCAAAATTTTACTGCTCATCGGATCCGCATCCGCTTCGATCTCTTCGGACTTTTCCTTAACTCTCTGCCTCTTTTTCTTTCTATCTTTGCGTTTTGCCGTTTTTCCCGTCTCATTCACCTCTTTTTTCTTTTTTGAGGCCTGTTCAAGAAGTTTCCCGAGTCCGTCCCAAAGATCAGTTTGTTTCCCCTTTTTCCCTCCCATTTGCACGGGATGAGCGGCTCCGATGTTAGTCGAGGACGCCATCGCGGCAATATGGCTGGCGTACGTAATGAAAACCCCGGCAGAACCCGCGCGTGACCCGCCCGGCGCGATGTAAACCACAACAGGCACTGCTGCGGACAGGATTCGTTTAACGATAAGGCGGGTTGAGCTCAACAAACCGCCCGGGGTATCGAGCTTTATGATAAGACATTGCGCGTCCCGGCTTTCAGCGTCGCTAATGGCATTAATGATATATTCGGCAGTAACCGGATTGATCGTATCATCATTCAACTGAATAACGTGGACTTCGTTTGAGGGGGCGCCCGATAAGTTCCCGGGAACAAAATAAATCAAGATTCCCAGAAAAAACAGGGCGATCGGAAGAAGAAATTTTTTCTTTTTAAACAAAATCATCGGTCATTCAAGATGGGAATATAGAAAAGATTCACACCTGCACGTTTCGCAAATATTCGGTCAATAATCGCACCCCGGAGCCGGTTGCTCCTGGGCCGTAATACATCCGTCCTTTACTTTCCGCGAAGGCGGTGCCGGCAATATCGAGATGAGCCCAGGGGATGCCGTCGGTGAATTGTCTTAAGAATTCTGCCGCGGTGATGGTTCCTCCGGCTCCTTTGGGAAGGCCCAGGTTTCGGATATCCGCGATCTGTGATTTGACATAGTCTTTGATTTCCGGATAGGATGGTAGGCGCCATGCGCGGTCGTCTGTTTTTTCGGCTGCCGCAAGCAATTGACGGGCCATGCCCTCATGCGTGGCGACCAACCCTGTGTAATCATAGCCTAACGCGGTAATGCAGGCCCCGGTCAGTGTCGCGATATCAATGACGCGGCCGGGCTTATAATTTTTTCCGATGTAGGATATAGCATCCGCCAGGACAAGCCGTCCCTCGGCATCCGTATTGCCGATCTCAACCGTTTTGCCGCTGTAACTTTTAATAACATCACCGGGCTTATAGGATTCACTCCCGACGGCATTTTCCGCCATGGCGCAGACAAAAAGAATGTTTTTTTTCAGCTTTAACGCGATAGCATTTTTCAATGTCCCGACCACGGCCGCGGCCCCGCTCATATCACAGCGCATGCTCTCAACATGGCCGCTTGGCTTAAGGTTGATTCCGCCGGTATCAAAGGTTATGCCTTTACCGATGAGCGCGGTATAGTTTCCTTTCTTTAAAGAACCGTTGTATGTCACAATGATCAGTTTCGGTTCTTTCTTGCTTCCCTGATTAACGGCGAGATGCAAATTGAGACCTTTGGCCTGCAATTCTTTTTTGTTTAAGATTGTAAGCGAAATATTCTTGTG
>CBDUYP010000138.1:0-3487 GCA_965371485.1 uncultured bacterium | reverse complement strand
TACGCGGATAAAATCGCGCAGGATTTCGGGTTCGGACGTCAATACACCATGATCCCGTTTAAAGGCCTTTATTTGAAATACACAAAAAACACGACTGATATTAAGGTCAACATCTATCCTGTCCCGAATCTCAAAAATCCGTTTCTCGGCGTGCACTTTACAAAGACAGCCGCCGGTGAAATCAAGATCGGGCCCACAGCGATTCCGGCGTTCTGGCGCGAAAATTACAAGGGGCTTGAAAATTTCAATCTGCCGGAATCCCTGGCCATTGCCTATTATGAGGCAAAACTTTTTTCCTTAAACGCGTTCCATTTCCGTGACCTTGCCCTTGAGGAAATACGAAAATACAAGAAGGACTACCTTGTCAGCCTTGCCGCGGGCATGGTGCAACATATTGACCCTCAAGGATTTACAGAGTTCACCACTCCCGGCATCCGCGCCCAGCTTTTGGACAAGAAAACATTATCCCTTGTTCAGGATTTTGTCGTCGAGGGTGATGCAAAAAGTGTCCATATCCTTAACGCGGTATCGCCCGCCTTTACCTGCGCCTTCCCGTTCTGTGAATTCATTGTCAAGAATCACTTGTAAAATAAGCTCACCTCCCCTTCGAAATTCCCATGCTTTAAATAAGTCGTCAGACGAATTATTTACTTGACATCACCCCAGTAAAGGATAGTATACTTTAAACAGAGAAGATAAGATTCTGAATTTAAATAAGTTTTATGGAAAAGCACTAAATAACAAAGGAGAGCCTTATGGATGCCCAGATCACGGTACAAGACACACCCAACCCGGGGGCACTAAAATTTGTATTAAACGTGCCTGTCAAAACCGACGGAAACATCACACACAAAAATGCCGCAGAGTGCGCAAACAATCCCCTGGCCAGGCACTTGTTCGAGATCGGCAACATTGCAGAGGTGTATTTCTTTGACAATTACATCACGGTGACCCGCCAGGGAGATACCGACTGGGGAGAATTAGAGAAAAAGGTTCAGGAAGTGATTCTAAAACATATCAAAGAGCACAATCCGGATTTTAAGGCCGCTGCCGCGCCCGAGAAGGAAACGCCCAGATCTGCCGCTAATCCCGAGATCGCCAGGATTAATGCTATTTTAAACCAAACGATCCGGCCCGCCCTTCAGATGGATGGGGGAGACTTGCAGATCGTTAACCTTGAGGGAAACATTCTAAGCATCCAGTATCAGGGGGCATGCGGATCCTGCCCCAGCGCCACGATGGGGACCAAGGCTGCGATTGAAGATCTTTTACGCGAACAGTACAAGCCGGACATTGTCGTGGAATTGGCTTAACACAATGGAACAAAGCTATGTTTAAGATTAACCGAAAAGTTGAATACGCCCTGATTGCCCTCAAACACATGAGTCGCAAGGCCCCGGGGCAGTTAACATCAGCCAAGGAGATATGCGATATTTACCATACGCCCTTTGACCCGACGTCCCGTGTCCTGCAGATCATGACACAGGATGAAATCTTACGGGCCGAGCAGGGAGCGCATGGAGGGTATCAAATCCTTAAGGATCTCTCGAAGGTTACCTTGAAAAATTTAAGCGACATCATCGTGGGCCCCATGGAGATTGCAAGCTGTTTTCACGGGGACGACTCCCACTGCGATCTGACGGATTCCTGCAGTGTCATCGGTCCCTTGCTGAATCTCAATGAAAAAATCAGTGACCTTTTTACAACCATTAAAGTCGCTGATTTGCTCGCAGAAAGGCATCAGGCTGAAAAATCGATTCGCAATAAGCCTCTTGTGGAAAAATGAAAAAAACAATCGAAGACAATATCTTATCAAGCCGTGATTACAAATACGGGTTCGTCACTGACATTGACTCTGACCGCATCCCCAAAGGGCTTAATGAGGACACGATTTGTCTGATCAGCGATAAGAAAAAAGAGCCGGGCTGGATGCGGGATTGGCGGCTTAAGGCCTTTAGACACTGGACCACGATGAAAGAACCGCACTGGCCGAATTTCCATTATGACCCTATCGATTATCAGGCCATCAGTTATTACAATGCCCCTAAAACAAAAAAAGACGGGCCTAAAAATTTAGATGACGTTGACCCCGAACTCTTAAAGGCATTTGAGAAACTCGGGATCCCTTTAAGCGAGCAAAAGAGACTCTCCGGCGTTGCCGTGGATGCCGTCTTTGACAGTGTTTCCGTCGGGACAACACATCAATCGGAATTAGCTAAAGCCGGGGTCATCTTTTGCTCGATGTCAGAGGCGATCGAAAACCATCCTGACCTGGTCAAAAAATATCTCGGTTCTGTTGTCCCTTACACGGATAATTTCTTTGCCGCGCTCAATGCCGCTGTCTTCAGCGACGGATCATTTTGCTACATCCCCAAGGGCGTGCGCTGTCCTTTGGAACTCTCCACATACTTTCGGATCAACGCCGCTCAATCCGGCCAATTCGAGAGGACCCTTATCATTGCCGAAGATGACAGCTATGTCAGTTATCTCGAAGGATGCACCGCTCCCATGCGTGATGAAAACCAACTGCACGCGGCTGTTGTGGAACTCGTGGCCCTCGACAATGCCCAAATCAAATATTCAACCGTTCAAAACTGGTATTCCGGGGACAAACAGGGAAAAGGCGGTATTTACAATTTCGTCACAAAACGCGGGAAATGTCAGGGGGAAAACTCAAAGATATCCTGGACCCAGGTCGAGGCCGGAGCCGCCATCACGTGGAAATACCCGAGCTGCATCCTTAAAGGGGATAATTCCGTCGGGGAATTCTATTCCGTGGCCGTAACAAACCATAAGATGAAGGCGGATACCGGGACAAAAATGATCCATATCGGAAAAAACACGCGCAGTACCATTATTACAAAAGGAATCTCCAGCGATGAGGCAAACAATAATTACCGCGGACTTGTCAAAATCCTTCCTTCGGCAGACGGAGCACGCAATTTCTCGCAGTGCGACTCTCTGTTGATCGGAAATAAATGCAGTGCCAACACCTTTCCCTGCATTGAAGTCAAAAATAACACAGCCACGCTGGAACACGAGGCCACAACCTCAAGAATCAGCGCGCAGCAGCTTTTTTATCTGCGTACCCGGGGATTGAACTCGGAAGAGGCTATCTCGCTGATCATCAACGGTTTTTGCAAAGAGGTTTTCAAGGAACTCCCCATGGAATTTGCCGTCGAGGCGGTTCGCCTTTTGGAGATGAAATTAGAGGGAAGTGTGGGATAAGAGAGGACAGAAAAATGTTAGAGATTAAGAATTTGCATGTCAAGACCAACGGAACCCCGATATTAAAGGGAATCAATATTCACATCCATGCCGGAGAGGTGCATGCCATCATGGGGCCGAACGGTTCGGGAAAAAGCACGTTAGCCAAAATCATTGCCGGCGCACCGGAATATGAAATCACCCAGGGCGAGATATTGTACGATATCAATCTTAAAAAAATAAATATCCGCGACATGGAACCCGAGGAAAGGGCCAGGGA
>CBDUYP010000137.1:0-3488 GCA_965371485.1 uncultured bacterium | reverse complement strand
CCCCATTCATAAACAATGGAGCGTTCCGGTTCAAGGTCGGGATTAGGCCTGACAGAGTTGCCGTTGTCGTTATAGATCCAGAATACAGGCGGGGCATTAAAGGCCCGGGAGATCTTTGCCCGGACGCGCGTGTTATTCGAATCCCTGAGATGATAGACAGCCCCTAACGCGGGACTGAACTGTTCGCCAAAGGCACTATTGTGATCATACCGCAGACCGAAATTCATATCCAAATGATCGTTAACAGCTAAAAGATAATTCGCGTAAGGGGCCTGCATATTAACCGTCCGGGGCTGATTTAAATAGCTTCTCGACTTTAAACTGTGCCAATCAAAATCTGCTCCCCAGGCAAGGGTATCATGGTCCCTCAGAGAATAACTCCCGTTAAGGCTCAATCCCCGGTACAAACTGCGGTAGATAGACGATAATACCTGTGCCCCTGTTGTTCCTCTAAACCAATCCCCGGTAATGTTCTGGTCATTATATTTCGCAGACGCCTGAAAAGAAAACTCCGGTTTATCCACCTTGAATTTGATCTTTCCGTACCGGGCCGTATAGGGGTTCTCGGTAATAATATTGTTGCGCAGAACCCCGTCACGCACCATGGCCCCGCTGTAACCCCAGGAACCCTCCATGGTCGACGCGTCAGACACGGCATAGGCCAGTTTCCCGAAAAACTTATTTTCCTTAACATCCGACTCAGACCGTATCCCGTCGGTTGACAAACGGCTTCCGGAAACAAAATATCCTAATTTGGCAATCCTTCCCTTTAAACTCATGCTGCTTTTATTGGTATCAAATTCCGCAAAAGATTGGGTCATACGGCCTTCAGGGACAATACTGTCACCCACATCCTCGGTAATGACATTGATCACGCCGCCCAAGCTGGATCCCCAGGCACTTGATGAGGCCCCGCGGATCACCTCGATGCGCTTGATGTCCATGAGCGGAATCTTGGCAGGATTGGCCTGTCCTGAAATCTGGGTGTTGAAAGGAATGTCATCCACCATGACCACGACATGCCGCGAATTTGAACCCTGGATCGTCAACCCGGTGGATTGGCCGAATTTATTCCTCGGTTCAATGTCCACCCCCGGCATATAATTAAGCACTTCGGTCAAATCTCTCGCAGGAAGGGCATCGACATCATCTCTGTCATAAACAATCACATTCTCCGCGGTGCGGGTTTCTTCAACAGGTATCCGTGTTGCTGAGACAATAATAGGAGAAAGTATAATCTCTTCAGAAAACTCATCGGCATAAAGAAAGGAATCCGGCACAACGGTTAGAAGAAATACCGTCATTCCCAAAAATCTCATAAAGAAAAATAATTTTTGAAACAGTTTCATTGTCTCTTAGAGGATATCCAGAGATTTTTAAAATTCGGGGGTTACGGAAGGAATAACAAAAATTTATCGTCGGGAGCGCGAACCCTTCTTGGAAGAATCATCCTTGCCCTTCTTCCCATAAGGACACAGGGTTAATTTTTTCTTCCATGCGCAGAAACCTTTGCCTAAGACACCGCACGGGTTAAGAGATAAAAAGATCCCGCCTAACAATAAGGTGATCATAACCAACAGAGCTACGATAACATTAGTGACATCTACTTTTTTCTTAGCCATGGAATCCTCCTTTTAATGTAGAAGTACATTTTTACTTATTGTAAAGAAACTCTCTTTGTTTATCAAATATTTTTTCTCCTATTTTTCTGCTGGTTGCCGTCAAAAAATCCGAAGATGGATTTTGTCTCCTTCTTTAAAGGATGCGGATGAACCCGGCGCCTGACGCAAGGCCTCTGCTTTCTGCAGCATCCTGTAACAATGACGGTAACCTTGTTTTAAGTTTCGGCCGATCACATCCCTGGGATTGTCAATCCCGCTCAGAATTTCCCTGTAAAGTTTGGAAGAAGATATAATCTTTAATGTCACCTGCGGCTTTATTGCTATGGCCTTTCTAAAAAATTCCGCGGCCTGCCCGTAATGCCTGTTTTGCAAATGGATAACCCCAAGATTATAATGAGACCAGAAAAAATAAGGATTTAAATCCACGGATCTTTTATAAGCTGAAAGCGCCTTTTTATCATTTCCCATATAATAATAACAAAACCCCATCATGGCCTTTGCATCGTCCCTGCCGGGAATATACGCGTCAACGGTTTTATAATAAGCAAGATATTCTCTTAACTCCTTCTGCGTAAGACCCCCACCCCGGTTAATGAATTCAACCAACTGCCCCATCAACGGAATAACACGGTTTAACGCCCTTCGCTTGGCTATGTCCAAGGCCCTGCCATGATTAAAGACAGGAATCAATAATAAAAAAACAACAGCATACAATACGATGCTCCGTCTGAAAAACCAGGTTATTTTATAGTACGGGAATTTCAAAACTGAAAGATATTTGCGTTTTTTCATATTATTGATATTATGTGTCTGGTTTTCTTGTTTCATCTGTGAAGTGTGAAGCATTGGACATTATACAATAAAGCCCATGACCTTATCCATCATTATCCCGATTTATAATGAAGAACGAACGATAGAGGCTCTTTTAGAAAAAGTCCGGTCTGTTCCCCTGCCTGAAAACATCACGAGAGAAATCATTGTTGTCAACGACGGTTCCGCGGATAATACAGCGAACGTCTTGGAAAAATACAGCCGTGATCCTTTGATAAAAGTATTCCATAAGAACCAGAATGAAGGAAAGACATCCGCTGTCATCGTCGGAATCAAGAACGCGACCGGAGACATTATCCTTATTCAAGACGCCGATTTGGAGTATGACCCGGATGATTATCCCGCGCTTATCAAGCCCATTATTTCCAAAGAGGCATCTGTGGTCTACGGATCCAGATTTAAAGGCAGCATAAAAGGAATGACCCTGATCAACCGGGCGGCTAATATTCTATCCAACATAACATTTAATTTGCTCTTTGCGACACATCTCAGTGATATGAATACATGTTATAAAGTCTTCCGCAAAGAAGTGATTGAAGACATCAGGATAACATCGAAAAATTTTGGATTTGATTCGGAAATAACAGCGAAGGTCGTGCAAAAAGGCTATCATATCCATGAAGTCCCGATAAATTATGCCGCCAGATCAAAAAAAGAAGGAAAGAAAATCAATTGGGGCACGGCATGTCAGTTATATTGGGGCATCATAAAACATCGATTTCATCTAAAATAACCCCTTAACACCTTCCCCCTTTGACACAAGCAATAATGTCTTTGACCGCCGATGGTTTGGCTAAGAATTTTATTTTTTCCCGGGCAGTCCTTAATTCTTCCGGCGAAGATTGGAAACGGCGTAAGACCTGGGCCATCTCTTGAACAGACAATCCGCTTAAGCCGATTCCATGCTCTTTTAAGACCTTCACATTGTTAGTTTCCTGCCCGGGAATCGCGTTGAAAAATATAAGCGGCAGGCCGCTGACTAAGGCTTCCGATATCGATAACCCGCCGGGTTTAGTAACCATCACGTCAGAGACA
>CBDUYP010000136.1:0-3505 GCA_965371485.1 uncultured bacterium | reverse complement strand
ATTTAAGTTGTTTTGACAGTGAGGCTATTGCCAAGAAAATTGCCGGCTCCCGCCTGCCGATTTTAAGCGGCATCGGACACGAGATCAATATGACCGTGACCGATGCGGCCGCGCATACGCATCAAAAGACCCCGACAGCCATTGCCCGGTTTCTCGTACAAAGGATTGAGGATTTTTTGACGGAACTTAACCGCTTGCGTGAGGTGATTATTCACCGGCCCGCGGAGTTATTAAGGGAAGCTTCAGGTGGGGTGGATGACCAGAGGGACCTTTTGATGAAAACGCTTTCAAGGGGGATGAAGGATGTTCAGACAAAGATCCGCCATTTTGAGAGAATTATTACGCTTGCCGATCCCGTCCATACTCTCAGGCGGGGTTTCAGTATTACAAGAACACGCCGGGGTGAGGTGATCCGCAGTGTTAAGGACGTCAGGAAGAATGAGGAAATAGTCACGCAGGTGTGTGACGGGGCTCTTCAAAGCCGGATTTCGGGAGAAATCCCTGTGAGGGAGGATAATGATGGTTGAGATGAAGTACAGCAAGGCTGTTGAAAAATTAGAGGCCATTATTCACAAGATTGAGGATGGGGAAATCGATGTGGATGAACTGGCCGCCAAGGTCAAGGAAGCTGTCAGGTTAGTGAAGGTTTGTAAGGCCAAGATTGAAAAGGCCGAGATGGAGGTTAAAGAGCTTGTGGAGGATTTTGCGACGCAGGGATCGGAATAAGAGCGCTTTCCGGATTGATAAATAAAGAGGAAATATGTTATACTTCTTAATAGAAAGGGTAGGGAGGCCATATTATGGTAACCCAGGCAAGTAAGGGCAAAAAGATACTGGTTATCGACGACGACCGGGCGGTTGTCCGGCTTTTGCAATGCCGGCTCGCGGCCCATGGTTATAATGTGCTTGCTGCCTTTGACGGTGTAAGCGGCCTTGAGAAGGTTGAACAGGCCTCTCCGGATTTGATTACCCTGGATGTCATGATGCCGGAGCTCAACGGTTACTCTGTCTGCAGTTTTTTAAAGACCCATGAAAAATACAAGTCAATCCCGATTATTATGATTACTGTCAGAAGTGACAAAAATGACAGTGTGTTTGACACAACCTTTAGCCCTGAGGCTTATGTGACAAAGCCGTTTAATATGGATGAACTCCTCACAAGGATTGAGGAACTTCTTAAGAGATAAGTCGCAATACCCTGCCCCAAGTGCGAAAAACATCTTTTTCCAACTCTTCTTTGTTGCGCCTCATTATTCCGGTATTTCTCGCTGCCGGATTCTTTTATTACCATCTTCACAGTAAACAAGACTTACTGCGCGTTCATTTTATGGATGTCGGTTATGGGGACGCGATTTTGGTGGAATTTCCGGATAAAACCGTCCTGCTGATTGATGCGGGGGAGGCACAATATTCCGGTCGTATCATAGGCTATCTTGAAGGACAGGGTATTAAGGAGATTGATGCGGCGGTTTTGACTCATCCGCATGACAATCATTTCGGCGGGTTTGCGGCTATTATGAACCGGTTTCCTATCCGCCGGTTCTATTTTAACGGTGATGAAAAGAATGCCGAGGAAGGATATGCTGATCTTACCGCAGGGCTCAAGACCCGCGTCCCTGTAACGGTTGTAAGGCGCAATGATGAAATCCCTATCGGAGCCGGATCCAGATCCGGGAATATCCGCATTCAAATATTGCATCCGGCGGATCTTAATGGGTCAGCGAACCGGAATTCTATTGTCTCCTGGCTTACATTCGGCCGGACATCTTTTCTTTTTACGGCGGATATTCAAGGCCCCCAGCAGAAACAGATCATGGAGCTTTTTCCGGAAATACGGTCAGCCGACGCTATCCAGGTTCCGCATCACGGAGGCAGGATCAGCCGGAAATTTGCCGCGTATCTCGGGAAAAAGATTTTCATTGTGTCGACGGGCAAAAAT
This sequence comes from uncultured bacterium, assembly GCA_965371485.1. Classification (GTDB taxonomy): domain Bacteria; phylum Omnitrophota; class Gorgyraeia; order Zapsychrales; family JANLHA01; genus CBDUYP01. The sequence continues at coordinate 1,566 of CBDUYP010000136.1, read as the reverse complement.
AAATACAATAAGCCTTTTGCACGGGAGCTTGAAAAGCTGCAGGGGCGGATTCTCCGGACAGACAGACAAGGCACGATTGTTTTAGAGAGTGACGGAAAGAAGGTGAGGGTGGTTCATGAATAAAGCGCAAAGGCAGCGGTTAAGACGCTGGGGAGATGCCGGTTTGTGGGTCGTGTGCATCTATTCGACGCTTTATATTGTCAGGCCTGTTTGTGAGTTTCTTAAAGGAAACACCCCTTTTAACGTTATCGTCAATTTGGGTATGTCCGGGTTGTTTGCCGGCCTTGTTATCCTGTTTTTTAAAAAGGTTCCTGTCCGGAGAAAATCGACATATTTGCTTTTATTTTTGACAGCTGTTATGTATGGGGCATTCTTTTTATGGCTTGAAATCCCCGAAGAGAGGGTGCATTTGGTTGAGTATGGATTTTTGGCCTTTCTCATTTTCAGGGCTGTTGTCCCGGATGGAGGAAATGCGCGGGCGTATACCATCGCCTTTGTCCTTACCGCGCTTTTCGGTTGGGGCGACGAAGGCATTCAGTATCTTTTGCCGAACCGATATTACCAATTCAAAGACGTCCTGCTTAACGCCTTAAGCGGTGGGATGGGTTTGTGGATGACGTTTGTAATGAGGAGAGAACAGCCCAATATTTCATGCGCCTGTAGCTCAGCTGGATAGAGCACCAGTCTTCGGAACTGGGTGCCGGAGGTTCGAATCCTCCCAGGCGCGTTTTCTATTAATCTTTCAGTGGAACGCGCACTAGAGGCGCGTTTTCTATGATTCTCCGCGTTTTTTTTCGACTGCAACTCGTTTCCTGCCAGCTATTTATAACTTTTTTTCCTCCTGCCCTTGACAACCCGAAAATATATGGCATACTTTCACCACATTCGGTGTAAGAAAACGATTTCTTAACCTACCTTCCTTACAATCAGCGCAGGCAGGTTAAGAAGTTAACCACAATAAATTCTACGGAGGATATCCCTGAATGAATATCTATTTAGAGAAGAGACGTACATCTCTACCTTATCGTATTTTATCCGCCTTTATTGCCTTCACGTTCATCTTCAGCGTTATCACCCCGCCTGCCGCGGGGCAAATGGCGCCTGTTCTGAATCTCCCGCCTGTGGGCACCATGGTTCCCATGACAGCCGGCTTTGCTCCGGCCTTGGTCAAGGGCATCACCATTCATCCGGAAAATCCGCTTCTGTTTGATTTTATTATCGACAGCGGGGACTCCGGCCTTGAGGAAGAATCATTAAAGGAAGAATCCACAAAACTGATCAAATACTTTCTCGCCTCCTTAACGGTTCCGGAAGAAGAATTGTGGGTCAACCTTTCACCATATGAAAAAGACCGCGTGATTCCGAAAGGATTTGGCGACACTGAAATGGGACGCGACCTTTTGGCGCAGGACTACATTTTAAAACAGTTAACCGCTTCGCTGATGTATCCCGAGGATGACCTGGGAAAGAAATTCTGGGACCGCGTGTACAAAAAGGCCTACGAAAAATTCGGCACCACCGAAATCCCCATGAATACCTTTAATAAGATTTGGATCGTGCCGGAAA
>CBDUYP010000135.1:0-3519 GCA_965371485.1 uncultured bacterium | reverse complement strand
CGTGAGGTCGTCATGGTTTTCTTTAATTCTTTGTAAAAAGTAAATCCATCCATGACCGGCATCAACACATCCGTGATAATGAGATCCGGTGATATCTTTTTCACCTGCTCCAACCCTTCCTGTCCATTCTCAGCCACCGAAACCGCATAGCCGGCACTCTTCAGCCTTGATTGGATCAATTCCCGCATCTCAGGCTCATCCTCAACAACGAGAATCTTCTTCGCCTCTTCCATACGATGCCCTGGATTAAACTAATCCCTTAATTGTATCCAGCAGAGAGGCACAATCCGATGTTTTAACACAATAATCATCCGCCCCGTTTTCCCTGGCCTTGCCGGCGTCAACGGCATCAATGAGACCGGTCAGCACGATGACCTTGGTATCTAATCCCTCGATCTCCTTAATCCTCTTACAAGTCTCAAATCCGTTTATCCCGGGCAAATCTGTATCCAGGACAACCAGCGACGGCCTTTCCCTTTCGGCCATCTCAACCCCATCCTCGCCGGTATCGGCAAAAGCGACATCCTCATAACCGGCCTGGGCAAGATACCGCTTGGCTACTTTTTGATCCTGCTCATTGTCATCGATAACCAGAATTTTCATAACGCGTCTCCTATTTTTTTACCCTTCCATCGGGTATTTTACTGATGATCTGCCAGTAAAAATTAAACCCCTCAACCGCCTTGACAAAATCCTCATAATTCACCGGCTTGGGCATATAACTGGCCGCCCCTTCGCCGTAACTTTTCACAATATCCTCATCATTCTTGGAAGACGTAAACATGATCACCGGGATAAAACTTAAAGGCGGATCCTGTTTTAACTTCTTCAAACATTCCAGGCCATCCATCCTCGGCATATTAATATCCATAAGGATCAAATCCGGCCGGGGATATTTGTCTTTATCTTCGTATGGCGCTTTATGATTAAGAAAATCCAGGGCATCCTGGCCGTCCTGCGCGCGAAAGATATTGTTTTTTATCTTTGCTTTACTAAACGCCCGAAAGGTGATTTTGGCATCTGCCTCATTGTCCTCCACCAGGAGGATGTCAATGGGCTTTTCATTACCCTGTGCTACACTCGGGTTCTCTGTCATCTGCGTGTCCTTTCTGTTTTTTCCCTTCTAAATCCCCGGCAATGGTGAAACGAAACGTGGCCCCCTGGCCGGGCTCTGATTCGATCCATATTTTGCCCTTATGCGTCTCAATGATCTTCTGCACAATGCTTAAGCCCGCACCCGTCCCTTCATATTCGTTTTCTGTATGCAGTCTCTTGAATATCCCGAATATCTTCTCATGATATTCCGGGGCAATACCGATGCCGTTATCTTTAACAAAAAATTCATGCAAACCGTTGCTTTTCGTATATCCCACTTCAACTTTAGGACGATCCTTTTCGCCTTTTGAAGAAAACTTTATGGCATTGTTGATGAGATTCGCGAACACCTCTGTGATCTTGATCCGGTCGCAGTGGATCACAGGCATATCCTTTTGCACCACGAGTTGTGTCTTTGTCTCCTGAATATCATGATTGATCCGATCGGTAACCGTATTGATGATGTCCCCAACGCCAACATCCTCATAAGGATTCTCAATCCTTGATATGCGCGAAAGAGCTAACAAATCTTCGATAAGTAAACTCATGCGCTCGGTCCCCTTACGAATCTCCGTGATATAATCCCTTCCCTCCTCATCAATCTTGTCTTTATAATCTTCTTCTAAAAATGTGGCAAACGAAGAGATCCCCCGCAAAGGCGCGCGCAGGTCATGGCTGGCCGTGTAAACAAAACTGTCCAGCTCCAGGTTCACCTTTTCCGTGACCTCCTTTTGCCGCAAAATCTCCTCTTGGGCGCGCTTGCGCTCGGTAATGTCACTCACAAAGGCATAAAAACGCTTCTGCTGCCCCATAGCATGGTGCCAGATCGTAATCTCTACCGAAAATTCATGGCCGTTATGATGCAGGGCCTGGAATTCCACTGTTTTATTTAACAGAGGTCCTTCCCCTGTGGCGCAAAAATGCTGTATTCCTTTTTTATGGGCGTCTCTCGATGACACGGGAATAATCGTCTCACTTAAAGACTTTCCAATGGCTTCCTCCCGGGTCCAGCCAAAGATATCCTCAGCCCGTTTATTCCAGTCCGTGACAACCCCGTCAAGATCGATCCCGATAAAAGCCTGGTTAGCGGTTTCAATGATCGAACGGGCATACTCCCTGCTTTCAAGCAATGCTTCCTCCGCCTGTTTGCGCTCGGTAATGTCCCGCACAATGCCGGTGAACATCCGTTTATCTCCCAGACGCATTTCACTGACAGCCAGATCCATGGGAAAGGTCTCACCGTTTTTGCGCTTCCCCTCAACCTCACGACCTATGCCGATAACTTTTTTCTCACCGGTCTCTTGATAATGTTTCAGATACCCGTCATGTTGACTATGATCCGGTTCAGGCATGAGCATTTTTATGTTTTGGCCGATGACCTCTCCTGCCTCATAATTAAAAAGATTCTCAGCAGCCGGATTGAACATACTGACTATCCCTTTCTCATCAATGACAATCATCCCGTCAACCGTGGTCTCCACAATCGTGCGGATGCGGATCTCACTTTCCTCAAGTTTTAATTGTTCCTGCCTTAATTCCTTCATCATACCCGCCATAATAGCCTTTGTTCTTAGCAGCGTGACATTCTTTTTTTCCGCGACTTCCATATTTTCAGTTAAGGAACGCGCTTTTATCTTTAATTCTTCCAATGTTGCCGCTAATTTTTTTGACATATCATTAAATGTCCTGGAAAGAATTTGAATCTCCAGAGCGCCTTCCACCGGCAGTTGTTCCGTAAGGTCTCCATCTTGAATATTTTTGACAATTTCAACAGTTTTATTTAAAGAATTGGTAATCTTCAATGAATAAAAATAACCCATCAACACAGCGAGGAATGTAATGAAAATCCCGACAAGGATAAGAATGTTTCGTGTTTTTATCGCGGGCAATATGATTTCATTCAAAGGCGCGATCGCGATAATACTCCAATCCAGCGCCTTGTTGATACCAAACTCGGCCATATCAGAATAACCTGCCATAACCATGTCACCATAAAAGTCTTTGTAGATGACATGTCCCACATCCCCCTGCTTTTCAAATTTGTCTAACAACTCAGGATGAACCGTTATATCAGCGAAGTCATCATAAAACGACACAGCCGGATCCCGGGATATGATCACCCGGCCATGGTTGTCAACAAGATAAACATACTTCTCACCGATAATGGTGTCATCAAAGCTGTGTACAATCTCCGCGATCTTCTCCAGGTTGACTTCCATCAAAACGACCTTAATGACATTTTCATTAGATTCATCCGTGATCGGCGTCACGAAAAGAAGGCCCGGCCCCGTGTCTAACAACTGGGCCTCTGAGACATAAACGTCTCCCTGTTTGGCGTTCATTGCCTTACGTGAAATGTCTTCCAAGCCGCCATAAAGTTCTGTAATCAACCTTCCCTTCTCATTCTGCTCCCCGGAACTGGCA
>CBDUYP010000134.1:0-3614 GCA_965371485.1 uncultured bacterium | reverse complement strand
CCATTAAAAAGAAATACCGTTTCTACAGTTACGGCGATGCGATGGTGATTATATGAACAAAATGTTTCAGGTTTACAAAACGGATCATAAGACCCGTGCCCGGCTGGGAAGTTTAAGGACCGCGCACGGAAGCATTGAAACACCTTTTTTTATGCCGGTCGGTACGAACGCGACAGTCAAGGGAATCTCGGGGGAGGAATTGCTGGAGATGGGGGCGCAACTTCTTTTGTCCAATACATACCATCTCTTTTTACGCCCGGGATTAGATGTGATTGATCAGTCCGGCGGCCTGCATTCGTTTATGAAGTGGGAAAAACCGATTCTGACAGACAGCGGCGGGTATCAGGTTTTCAGTTTGGCAAAATTCCGGAAATTAACCGACGAAGGCGTGACCTTCCGGTCCCACATTGACGGTAGTGAACATTTTTTAACACCGGAGCGTGTCTTGGAAATTGAGGGAAAATTGGGTTCTGACATCATGATGCCTTTGGACGAATGCGCGCCGTATCCGTGTGACCGCGAACAGGCGGTTGTCTCGGTCAACCGCACAACCCTCTGGGCCAAACGATCCAAGGAATATTTTATAGCGCATCAAACCGGGGATGGACGACAGCGATTGTTCGGGATCATTCAGGGGGCCACCTATGCGGATTTGCGCCGGCAATCCGCGCAGGAAATTCTTGAGATCGGCTTTGACGGATATGCGATCGGAGGAGTGAGCGTGGGGGAGCCGGTGGAACAAATGTTTGAAGCGGTTGATTGGGTTACACCGCTGTTGCCGGAAGATAAGCCGAGATATTTGATGGGGATCGGCTTGCCCGACCAGATTGTCCGTGCCGTCGCAGAAGGAATCGATATGTTTGATACATGCATTCCCACACGTTACGGACGTCACGGGACGGCTTTTACAAGCCAAGGAAAGGTGATCATCCTTAATGCCGAATACAAGCAGGATTTGAAACCTGTCGACGAGACCTGTGGCTGTTTTGTCTGTCAAAAATATACACGGAGTTATATCCGGCATCTTTTTAAGGCCGGCGAGATGCTGGGTCTGAGGTTTCTTTCTTATCATAACCTCTATTTTTATATGAACTTACTTAAGCAGATTCGAACATCTATTAAAGCGAACAATTTTCCGGAATTTCACAAGACGTTCCTGGAATCTTATGAAAGTCAGGGCAGATTAAAACCTGTCTCTGCCGTTTAATGTATAGAAATTATGCTGCGATTTGACATTATTACAATTTTTCCGGATATGTTTTCTCCGATCGTGAATGCGTCGATCATTAAGCGTGCACGGGAAAAGAAAAAGGTCGCCGTTGATATCCACGACCTGCGGGATTATACAACGGATAAACATAAAAAAGTTGATGACCGCCCCTTCGGCGGGGGGCCGGGGATGGTTATGACCCCGCAGCCGATTTTTGACGCGGTCAAGAAAATCAAGGGACGGCGTAAGGTAAAGGTGATTTTAACCTGCGCTACAGGTAAATCCTTTAATCAGAAAAAGGCGAAACAGTTGGCGAAGGAAAAGAATATTATTATTATCTGCGGGCATTATGAAGGCATTGATGAGCGTGTTCGCAAACAACTCGTGGATGAAAGCATATCCGTCGGTGATTATATCTTAACGGGAGGAGAATTGCCGGCTTTGATTTTAGTGGATGCTGTGACGCGTCTTGTTCCGGGGGTATTGGGGAAATCCGCGTCCTTGAACGAGGAGTCCTTTGAAGGAAATCTGCTGGAATACCCGCAATACACGCGGCCGGCAGATTTTCGTGGCATAAAAGTACCGGATGTGTTATTATCGGGGCACCATCAAGACATTAAAAAGTGGCAACACCATCAGGCACAGGTAAGGACAAAGAAAAACCGGCCTGACTTAATTTAATGGAGACTTAAAATTATGAATACAGGGGAAGTGCTTAAACAAATTGAAAAGCAATATGTGAGAACGGATCTGCCGGAAATTCAAGTCGGTGATGTTCTTAAAATGAAAATTAAAGTTACAGAAGCTGATAAGGTTCGCGTGCATCCCTTTGAAGGGACAGTTATTCGTAAAACCAGAAGAGGTATCAGGGGGACTTTCACGGTTCGGAAAATTTCCTTCGGTGAAGGCGTGGAAAGGACATTTCCTTTGCATTCCCCGATGATCGATAGTGTTAAAATTGTCAGTCATGGTGTTGTGAAGCGTTCCAAACTTTATTATCTGAGAGACCGTGTTGGGAAAGCCGCCAGAGTCAAAAAGCGGAATGCTTGAATATGAGAACAAGGCTAAAGGGAAGTTCCGTCTTGTCATCGGAATCGACGAAGCCGGGCGCGGCCCTTTGGCAGGACCTGTTGTTGCCGCCGGTGTGGCCCTCAAAGATTTTCAATTCCATAATAAAATTTGCGACTCAAAGAAGCTAAACGCCTCCGGGCGCGAAAAGGCCTTTCATGAAATTCTTGATAAGGCCCATGTCGGCATCGGTGTTATCAACGAAACGATTATTGATTCTTGTAACATTCTTCAGGCGACCTATCTTGCCATGAACAATGCCGTCCGGCATCTTGTAGTATCGGAAACTCGAAGAGTTTCCAAACGGGCACAAAATAGCGCACGAGCCTGCCGGAGGCAGGAGAGTGCTTATTTTGTTTCAAATTTATCCCGGGAAGAAAACGGTATTCAGCCGGACAAAGACATTCTTCTTCTCATTGACGGAAACCGGTTTAAAACCGACTTGCCATACCCCTATCAGACCATTGTCCGCGGGGATTCTTTAAGTCTATCCATTGCCTGCGCCTCCATTGTGGCCAAGGTGACCCGGGACCGGATCCTTAAGGTCTATGATCAAGTGTTCCCTCAATATGAATTTTCGAAGCACAAAGGCTACCCCACGGTGCGCCACAGGCAGGCCATTCAAAAATATGGTCCGTCCTTGATTCACCGGAAAACCTTCCACTGTGTATGACAATTGAAAGACAGGACACGGGCCGACGGGGTGAAGATCTGGCCGCGGCATTCTTGGAACATCATGGCTACCGCATTCTGGAGACGAATTTCCGGACAAAGATCGGTGAGATCGATATCATTGCCAAAGAGGCGGATACGATTTGCTTTGTGGAAGTAAAAACACGGATGAGTGTAACCCATGGTTCAGGGTTCGAGGCGATCTCAGCCTTTAAAAGAAGAAAGATGACGCAAACGGCCCAGTGGTATCTGGCGCGGAAGAAACTCTATGACATCAATGCCCGGTTTGATGTGATTGCGGTCCTATGGAGACAGGGGCAAAAGCCTCAAATCAAACTTCTCAAAAACGCCTTTGAATCTGCCGGGGATTAGCAGCCGCGATGATTTTTTAAACAGATTAATGGTTTCAAATCATTGATAGTAACTCATAACAATGTTATAATTCTGAAATGAAAAAGTTTAAAAGCCATACTTTAACAGAATACGCGAAGGTCCTTTCGTCGAAGTCTCCGGCGCCAGGGGGAGGGTCGGCTGCGGCTTTGACCGGGGTGTTGGGTGCGAGTCTTATTTCAATGGCGGCGAATTATGCGAAAGGGAAAAGCGGTTCTAAACAGATTGAAAAGAAGATAAAAAATATTCATGCCATGAGTGAAAAAATCCGAAA
>CBDUYP010000133.1:0-3635 GCA_965371485.1 uncultured bacterium | reverse complement strand
CGGATCCATGACAAGCAGTTTTCAAATCTGGACATATGAAAAAATCATGGAGGATAAAGACGAGGAAGACTGGAACCCCATCCGGCTTTATTTCGACAATAAAAAACTCATCAGCTGGAACTATTAATGGCGAGGTAGCTCAGTTGGTTAGAGCACGAAGCTCATACCTTCGGAGTCGGCGGTTCAAGTCCGCCCCTCGCTACTTTCCCTCAATCAAAGTAAGCAGATTAACACCATGACACGTTTCTTCTTTTACCAAGCCGTAACCATACTGGTCGCGGCCAACAGTTTCCTTGCCGGCACAAAAGCTGCCTCTGCTGATACCTGGCAGAATCCTTTTTTCACATCATCTTCTAGGCGATATAAAAATGCCGTGGTGGAACGTGTTATCAGCGCTGATACCATACGACTGGAAAGCGGAGAAAAAATCAAATTAATCGGGCTAAGGGCTCCGGAGATACCGAGAAGACGTAAGGCCGAACGCGATAAGTTCGGTTTCATTATCGAAGAAGAGAATCCTCTGACCTCTGTTGAAGAGAAGGCCTTTGATTTTGTCCGGTCGTTATTAGAAGGGGAAACCGTACGGATGGAATTTGACGTACAAAAGAAAAGCCGTGACCTTTCTACCTTCGCGTATGTCTTTCTAATAAAGAAAAAAACTTTTGTCAATACCGAAATCCTGAAACAGGGATTCGCTTTCCTTCAAATCCGGCCACCGAACACAAAATATGCACAAGACCTGCGTGACGCATACAAAGAAGCCCGGCGGGAAAAAAGAGGATTACAAGGTGAATAATGAAAAGTGCTCTTGTCCTGATACTCTGCATTCTTATTTTCGTCCTCATCGCCTATTTGGGATCCAAATGGTTTGACCGATTTTAAAATAGGCGAGCCCCCTTCTGGGGGCTCGCAACTATTTTATGCCCGTGTAGGAATTTCTTTGAAATTCCTATACTATAAAAGATACTCATGCCGCTTATTCATAAGGTAAAAAAAACGATTCAACAATACCGGCTGATCAAGCCCGGTGACACTATTGTCGTCGGGGTTTCCGGGGGGCCGGACTCCGTGGCCCTCCTGCACATCCTTAACCGCCTGCGCCATGACCTGGGGATCAAAATTCTTATCGCCCACATTAATCACCGCTTACGCAAAGGAGCTGACGCGGATGAACGGTTTGTTCAGCGGCTGTGTGCTTCTCTTGAACTCGCCTGCGTCACAGTACACCTAAAGATCAGGGATTCCCGTCAAAAAGGGTCAGTAGAGGAGTGGGCGAGAGAAAAAAGACTTGCCGCTCTCATCCGCATCGCAAAACGCAAAAAAGCCGACGCGATCGCCCTGGCTCATCACCAGGACGACCTTGCGGAAACCGTTCTTATGAGAATTTTACGCGGAAGCGGATTGCTGGGACTTCAGGGATTCCTCCCGAAAAGGGAGATCACAGGTTTCCCCATTATCCGTCCTTTCATCGAGATGAAAAGAAAAGACATTGAACTCTTCATAAAGCAAAACAAAATAAAATTCCGCACGGATCCTACGAACAAGCAAACACGTTTCTTCCGTAATAAAATCCGCCTGAAACTTCTGCCTTTATTAGAGAAACAATATAATCGCAACGCCAAAGAAGTTCTCGCGCATCTTGCGAATAATGCTGCCGTTGATTATCATTATTTGCAAAGGGAAGGGGAGCGATTATTAAAGAAAATATCCGGAAAATATCCACGAAAAAACCGCATAACGCTTCAACTGGCGTCTTTCACAAGGCAGCATCCCAGCTTGCAACGCATGATGATCCGTCTCGCCATTGATCACTTAAAGGGCAGTATGAACCGTATCACCTTGATCCACATGAAGGAAATCGAAGACCTCCTCAAAAACCGTCCCTCAGGCTCCATCGTCAATCTTCCAGGGGGGATCTGTGTTGAGAAGAAAAAGGTTCATCTCATCCTTACACTAAGAAAGACTTGATTAAGTCGCCGCATCGACTATAATTAGACTTCATTGAATTTTTATTAAGATAAACAATAAAAGAATACCTTATGAAAAAAATGAGTTTAAGAAAACCACCAAAAGGGCTTTCCCCCAATAACCGGGGTAAGAACCCACCGCCGAATAATAATTGGCTCTTTTGGGGAATGATGGTGTTTATCATTCTGCTTTTGTTAAGCAGTCAATCCGAACGGGAAATGACCTGGAACCCTTTGAGTGAATTGTCCTACAGCGAATTTTATGCCCTTGTCGGCGATAATGCGCAAACAGAAAAAATCCAAAAACTGGAACTGGTTGAAGGACCGGAAAATATCCTTCGCGGAACATTTCATGACGGGACCGAATTCCGGCTTCACATTCCCGCCAATGACGAGAAGATCCTTGACCTGATCCGTACCAATGTTGCGGACTTTTCCGTCCGCCCCGCCCAGACGTTCTGGAGCCAGATGTTGTTCTCTCTGATGCCCATCATCCTCATTATTCTTTTCCTCTGGTTTATATCCTACCGGGGCAGCCAAATGGGAAACAAAATATGGACATTCGGAAAATCAAGAGCGCGCCGGGATAATAAGGATGACGCAAAGATTACATTCAGCAATGTCGCCGGTGTTGATGAGGCCAAGGAAGAATTGCAGGAGATTATCGAATTTCTTAAAGAACCCAAAAAATTTCAACGCTTGGGAGGCAAAATCCCGAAAGGGGTTCTTCTCGTCGGGCTGCCGGGAACAGGAAAGACCTTGCTGGCCAAGGCCGTCGCAGGGGAGGCCGCGGTTCCGTTTTTCTCCTTAAGCGGTTCGGATTTCGTTGAGATGTTTGTCGGTGTCGGCGCTTCCCGTGTCCGGGACCTTTTTGAGCAGGCCCGCAAGGCCTCCAAGACCTCGGGGAAGGGGGCCATTGTCTTTATCGACGAGATTGACGCCGTGGGCCGTCAACGCTTCTCGGGGATCGGAGGAGGGAATGATGAACGCGAGCAGACACTGAATGCCCTTCTGGTGGAAATGGACGGATTTGCCCCTCAAAACGGCGTCATTATTATCGCCGCGACAAACCGGCCTGACACGCTTGATCCCGCCTTATTGCGTCCGGGACGATTCGACAGGCGCATTGTTGTTACCTTGCCGGATATTAAAGGACGCGAGGGTATTCTAAAAGTACATACAAAAGACATCAAACTCGACGACAATATCGATTTTACGAAAATAGCCCAGCAAACGGTCTACTTTTCAGGAGCTGATCTGGCGAATGCCTGCAATGAAGCCGCTTTGCTTGCGGCCCGCAAAGATAAAGAAAAGGTGGATATGGATGATTTTCTGGCCGCGGTGGAACGCGTCACCATGGGACCGGAAAAAAAGAGCCGGACGATCTCAAGAAAAGAAAAAGAGATGACCGCCTACCATGAGGCAGGCCATGCCCTGTTATCTCTTCTTATCGACGAAGTTGACACGTTTACAAAAGTTTCAATTATTCCCCGGGGGATGGCCGGCGGCTATACGCTCACCCCTCCGACCGAGGATAAACATTATCACAAGAAAAAAGAACTGATGGGAATGCTGTGCGTCGCCTTGGGCGGCATGGTCGGGGAGGAAATCTACATGGGGGATACCACGACCGGAGTTTCCAACGATCTTCAAAAAGTGACCGAAATT
>CBDUYP010000132.1:0-3643 GCA_965371485.1 uncultured bacterium | reverse complement strand
GTCTAGACCTGTCCCTACAGTCAATTTTTGTTTATACCATGCCGCCAAAACCATGGAATTGAACACCTGGCGCAAATTGGCAAAAATCCTGCCTTCATTGACTTCCTTTGTAATCTCCGGGATCAAAACTTCACGGACGATTTGTGAGGACAATCCGCTGATAACCTCTGTATCGCTTTCTGTCATACTGTCTAAACCATACTTCTCCACTCCCAAATTCTTCTGTAAGGCCACATAATCTTCTTCCAACAACACCTTCAAACGATTCTCTACCACAAACGCGCTTCCCTCATGTTCATAAATCGTTGCTTTTTCCGGAAGGATCCATATCTTGTTGAAGGTGTTCATGGGGATTTCAGTGGTGCCGAATTTTTCATAAGCCTTCTTGTAAACTCTATTCCAGAACCTCTTGCCCAATTCATCCTCGGGATACATCAAAGAGGCGGTTAATTGTTTCAAGAGATAATCCTGGGCCAGCATATCTCTTCCCATTGCGGTATCGCCGAGACCTGTGGGGATAATACGATCAGCTTCATAGGGGGAAAGGTTAACCCAGAGTTCTTCTTCGGGAACCGTTAAGGAGGCCAGGAAATATTTGATTAATTTTGTCGCTTCTTTGTTCAGTTGTGATCCTTGCAGCTCAGAATCCCCGGGAGCCACGATAAAATTAAACTTCAAAGGATCTTCCGGATGAATGGTCAGTCCCTTAATTAAGGCAGGCGTAAAGCTGTCTGTCATGGGAACCATGGTTCCCGGAACCGGCAGATTTAAGACGGTCTGTGGAACAACAATCTGTGCCGAAGCTATTTTTGGCGGGGTAATGACGCTGAAGGTAAACGTGAAGGCAATAAATACGGATAAAACGCGATAGGGTAAAGATGTGCGTTGCTTTGTTAGATAGATATTCATTGTGTGTGTTTCCTTTGATGAAAGCGCTTTCCTGCTATGCTGTAGTGAAAATATGCCATATATTCTGAGATTGTCAAGGGCATGTGGCAAAAAAGATTTGGGATACTTATAACCTATTGCGGCTGAGAGGGTTACAACTCTTAAAGAAATTTATTTTTCGAAAAAAAAGCCGAAAAGGCTATACTTTTTTACGTGAGAGATAACAGAAGAAGCGGCGGGGGATTACTCTAACGCACTTTCAACTTTACTCAATAGCTCTTCCCAGGAAGGCGGCTTGCCGATTGCCGGATAACAGCGGTCTCCTACTTTAATCTCAGGCCGTATGTCGCATTCTTTCTTTTCGATGATACCTGACAGGAATACGACCGGAATATTTCTTGTTAAAGAATCCGCCTGTAATGACTTAACCACCTCCTGGCCGTCAATGTCAGGCAACATAATATCCATCACGATGAGATCCGGCAAATATTTTTTTATCTGGTCCCTGGCTCCTTGCCCATCTTTGGCCGTCATAACCTGATATCCTGCTTTCGGCAGATTCCGGCCCAAAAGATCCAGGGTTGATTTGTCATCATCGACAATCAGGATTCTTTTACCCGCCATATCTTCCTCCTCTGTAAAGATCTTTTTAAGGTAACGCCATATCATGTGCGTTGACTTTAAGCCACCTCTGGCGTTTCTTATAATCCGGCAGTACCTTCTCGACACTGCCCCAAAATCGTTTGGAATGATGCGGGACTTTCAGGTGGCAGAGTTCATGCACGACCACATAATCAATCACATCCAAAGGCGACAACACAAGATACCAGTTCAGGTTGATCGTTCCCTTTCGATGATCACAACTTCCCCAAATACGTTTTTGGGTTTTGACCGTGACCTTTTGGGGTTCCATGCCCATCATCCTTGCATAGTGAAAAACCCGTCCGCCGAAAATTTCTTTCGCCTGGGCGCGATACCATTGGATAAGTTTTTGCCTGACCACTGGCTGCTGATCTTCTGCACAATCCATAACCGGAATCCTGACCGTCCATTTAAGACCGTCAAAAGAAATCCGGCCCTGTTTGATATCAGCTTCAACAATCTCCAGTTCATACTTTGTCCCGAGAAATAAAAACTGATTCCCGTTTGCATACTCCCGGCTTAGAAGGAATTTTTGGGCCCGGTGTGTCTCTTTGATTTTTTTAATAATCCAATCTGCTTTATCGTGAATAAACCGGTGGATTTCCTTTTCGGGCGCATAGCGCGGGGCAAGGACACGCACTTGTGTCGATTCGGCAACGGAAATCTCCATGGTCCTGCGGCGGGAAGACCGGGTCAGAGAAAACGCAATCGTACCGGCCCGTGTCGGCAGAGAACACAATCTTTGATCACTTTTTTTGAATGGTTTGATCAGTAAGGCGCACGGCCCCGTTGGATGACAATTATTTCGCGGAATCATTCACGAACGTAACTTTTATTTTGACATCTTTATCGGCAGGGAACTTGCTGCTCCCTATTTGGATGGCGGAGGGAATTTCTTCTGCGCCTGTACCAAAGACCGGCAGGACAATGACTGACGGAGAGAATTCACCGTTACGCAGGATGTATCCCCGATTTCCGGCAAGTGTCATAATCCTGTCCTTTTCCTTCTGGACGTCGATACGCGCGAGACGCGCTTTATGCCTTAATGATCCAATCCTTCTTTTAATCTTTTTCAACCGGTCATGGTATTGAGAAAGGATTGTTCTCCCTTCCTGAATCGTCTTAATATTCTCTGCCCGGGTGAATGATTCCTGCTTGATGGAATTGATGTGATTGGCAAGCAGATCGCTTTTTTCTTTCAGGCCGGAAACCGTGTCCTCTAAGTCCGCGACCGTATCCATCAATTGAATCTTTTGCTGCAAGTTATTGTTTTTCGTTTGGGCCTTACTGAGATCTGTCCGGGTATTGTCCAAATCCGTTTGCGCCATTTGTAAATTCGTATAAACATTCTTCAAAAGGGATTCAGCTTTATAAAATTTTCCCTTGGCAAGGATAAGGTCGTGTTTGTAACCTTGGGCAAGATCCGCCTGCTGTGTCGATATGGACTGAAGCGTCTGCAGGGATGCCTGCATGTTGTGATAAGTCGAGGAAAACTGCTGGAAAATCCAAACACTTGATCCCACCAATACGGCGATCAATCCTACGTCGACCCAGATGCTGCTGACCCAACCTTTTTCACCTTTGCGTCTCCCTCTTGTGCGTCTCTCAGTCTTTTTCATCGCGGCACCATCCTGTGGTTTTGTGGATTTATCCATATAGGTAAATTTTACATCGCAAGCAATATAACATCAAGAAAATTTCATTTTCTTTTAACATCCAAAATAAAAACAGAATGGGTGTAAATGCCCGGGAAGGTGGGGTAGGTCAGGGTGTCTGAAAGAGATATGCTGTCGACACCGTCAAAAATCCTTTTCGTCTGCCCGATCGTACGGTAACATCCGCCCCGGTCGAGCCTGTAAAAAAAGGCGCTGAGTCTATTTTGCTTATCCACAACGACAGGATCACTCACAACGACATATTTTCTGCTGACACGTTTCAATTCTAAAAGTGTCTTATGAAATTGCCCGTCGGAAAGATGGTGAGAGGTGTCAATGAGCATCGTCATGTCAAAACTCCCGTCGGCAAAGGGCAGCTGCCCGGCATCCCCGACGAAAAAAGAATGATGCCGGTACTTCCTGATGGCAAATTGCACCCGCCGCAGGCTGTTGTCCAG
>CBDUYP010000131.1:0-3670 GCA_965371485.1 uncultured bacterium | reverse complement strand
ATGAAAAAACCGGAATTCTTAGAGTTTCAGCACGAGCGAATACAAGTGCTCCATTACACATGGATTGCCTTTTTTATCACGTTTTATGTATGGTTTAATATGGCTCCGCTCGCCACCACCATGCTGAAGAGTATGGGATGGTTAACAAAAGAGCATCTGAAGATCTTTGCTATTTGTAATGTGGCCCTGACGATTCCCGCCAGAATTCTGGTCGGCGCCCTTATTGACAAATATGGTCCCCGCCGTATTTTTTCTCTTTTGATGATCACGATGTCTGTGCCTGTTTTCTTTTTTGCTTTTGGTAATACCTTTATCCAATTGCTGATCTCCCGTCTTGTTTTAGGTTGTATCGGCGCGGGGTTTGTTATCGGGATACGGATGGTCTCTCAATGGTTCCCTCCAAAAATGTTGGGACGTGCGGAAGGGTTGTATGCCGGGTGGGGAAACTTTGGTTCTGCTGCCGCGGCCATGACATTACCCTGGTTCGCCTTAACATTTTGTGAAAAATGGCTGAATTTAGGAGCTGACGGGTGGCGATGGGCGCTTGTTGCCAATGGGGTGGTTTGCTTAATATACGGGATCATGTATTATTTTCTGGTTAAAGATGAGCCCGGCGGCAAGGAATTTGTCGGGCACCATAAGACAGAACCGATGAAAGTCACCTCGTACAAAGATCTCATTCAATATCTTGCTTGGTCGGTTCCCCTTATAGGCGCCATGGCGATATTAGCCTGGAGAATCGGGGGGATCCATATTGACGGCAAACCGGTTTTATCATCCACGGTTGTGAATACGACCTATGTTGTTTTAGCCCTGGTGTATGTCGCCCATTTTTTTAAAACACTTCAGGTCAATTTACCTGGGCTAAAGAAGGGATACGCCAAGGAGGATCAATATCACTGGGGAAGTGTCGCGGCATTAAACAGTACCTATTTCGCGAATTTCGGCGCTGAACTGGCGGTTGTTTCCATGTTGCCGATGTTTTTTGAAATGACTTTTAGAAACCTCACCAACTCAAGCGGAAGCATGATTATGACCGCGACGTTGGCAGGGATGATTGCCGCTTCCTTCGCCTTTGTCAATCTTTTCGCGAGACCATTGGGAGGACTCCTGTCCGATAAAATGGAAAAACGCAAAACGACCATGTTGGTTTATATGGTCGGTATTGCGCTCGGTTTTCTCGGCATGAGCTTTATCGCGAAATATGGCCCGGTTGCTGCCGATGGCGCGAAGACATTGATCCCGATGTTTGAAGGGATGTGGTGGGTTATTGTCTCCATTATGATTACGATTACCTGCTCCATCTTCGTGCAGGGAGCAGAGGGGGCCACATTCGCGATTATTCCTCTTATCCACAAGCCGCAAACAGGGCAGATTGCGGGGATGGCGGGTGCTTATGGAAATGTCGGGGCGGTATGTTATTTGGTTCTCTTCTCTCTTGTTGACGCCAAAACCTTTTTCTTAATTCTTTCGGCAGGCGCCTTCGTAAGTGTGATTGTTTGCTGGATTATGCTGGAGGAGCCGAAAGCTTCTCATGCTGCCATTGATTCGAATGGAGCGCACTCAATTTAAGCCCGTATTTATAAAACATAAAGGAGGTCATAGTGTCAAAAATTAATATTGAACGTTGGGACGTTGAAGACACGAAGTTCTGGGAATCAACAGGAAAAAAGATCGCCAACAAAAATCTTTGGTGTTCCATTCCCGCATTATTGTTGGCTTTTTCCGTGTGGCTGATGTGGGGCATGATTATTGTTCAGATGAAAAAATTAGGTTTTAATTTGGGAATGCCTCACCAAACGCCGGAGGACTGGAAGGTTATCAACGAATTGCTTTGGACTTTACCGGCCATTGCCGGACTTGCCGGGGCAACATTAAGAATTCCTAACACATTTCTTATTGCGATTGGCGGCGGGCGTAATGTTATCTTTTTTACAACCGCACTTCTGTTGATTCCTGCTGTTGGCGCGGGCATGGCTCTTAAGAATCCGAATACACCGTTTATGGTATTTGCCATATTAGCAGCAACATCCGGTTTCGGCGGTGGTAATTTTTCCTCTTCCATGTCCAACATCAGTTATTTCTTTCCAAAAAGAGTTCAGGGAACATCCTTAGGATTAAACGCGGGATTAGGCAATTTGGGTGTGAGTGTGATGCAGTTTTTGATCCCTATTGCCATTGGCGGGGCAGTCCTTGGCAGTTTTTCCGGAAGCGGCCTTCCTTTGGCCGAGATGGACGGGGCCAAGGCGGCAGGAACATTGGTCTTTATCCAGAATGCCGGATTGATCTGGGTTCCGCTCTTGATTGTTGCTATTATCGGGGCCTTCTTTGGTATGAATAACTTAAAGTTTACCACACCGAAGCTGGGGAATTATGTTTCGGAATTCAGCAAGATTGCTGTCATGGTTCTATTTGGTGTTACTGGTGCAGCGTTTGGTTCGTATCTTCTTAAGGGACTCGGTATTAATATGTGGATTGTTTTGCCGGTGACCGTTGTTTTCACGCTTGTGTTAATGAAATTTTTATCTCCCCCGGAGTTAAAGGAAAATCTCAATAATCAATTTGCTATCTTTAAAGACAAGCATAACTGGATTATGACCATTATTTACACCATGACCTTTGGATCGTTCATTGGATATGCCGCGTCATTCCCGAAGTTAATTCAGGATGTGTTCGGATATTTACCAAGTGGAGCCGTTAATCCCAATGCGCCCAATCCTATGACGTGGGCATTTTTGGGACCCATGGTCGGGGCGTTGATTCGTCCGGTGGGAGGATGGGTTTCGGATAAGATCAACAGCGGTTCTAAGGTGACGATGTACAGTACCCTTGCCCAGGTTGGGGCGGCTTTAGGTGTTGCTTATTTTGTCGTGCAGGCAAGAGGGAGCAATACTCCTGAGATGTACTGGTGGCCGTTCTTTACACTGTTTATGATTCTTTTTTGCGCCACCGGTGTCGGCAACGGTTCAACGTTTCGCAGTATCCCCTACATTTTCAATAAAGTGCAGGCCGGGCCTGTTTTAGGATGGACCTCGGCGATTGCCGCTTACGGCGCGTTCATTATTCCCAAAGTTTTCGGCCAGCAAATCAAGGCCGGTCACGCGGAATATGCTCTTTACGGATTTGCGATTTATTATGTCATTTGCCTGATTCTTAACTGGTATTACTATGACCGGAAGAATTCAGGGATTCAATGCTAGACTGACAAAGATTCGATGAAATTTTATACTTACCAATAGGCTTCGTAGTTCCGATACCAATTAATTTGAGCAGTCGGGGAGTTTTTCTCCACGACTGCTCATCCTGAGTGAGCCCGAAGGGCGAATCGAAGGATCCTTCGACTCACTCCTCGTTCCTCGTCGTTCGCTCAGGATTTCGGGGTCGGAAACACCCCGACCCCTCAATTAATTTAACCCAGCCTTTGTTTTCGATTCGCCGTTTTTCTCACAGGCCATTTTCATATATTTGATCCAGGGGGGCTGATTGGGATGCCGCTTAAGTCTCTTGCCAAATTATTAGTTGCAGTCAAAAATTGAATAAAGCAGCACAGAATGATATACTTTTTGTAAAAATTGAATTGTAAAAATCGAATAACATCCCCAGATCAATGGGACTGTCGTATATTAATTGTTATGAGAAAATTAAGAAAGGCAATAAAAACTGGACTCTC
>CBDUYP010000130.1:0-3692 GCA_965371485.1 uncultured bacterium | reverse complement strand
GTGAAATCGCCACGGGGGATTTTAGTTCCAAAATCACCCCGACAAAGCGTAAAGATGAGATAGGCCTTTTGTCAACGGCCTTTGCTCAAATGACCGTTAAATTACAAGCCGTCATGAAGTCCCTGGAACACGAGAAAAAAAATCTGGAGCATGCCGTTGACGAGCGCACAGCCCATTTAAAAAAAGCAAACAGGGCAATGCTGAATATTATGCAGGACCTGAAGAAAGAAAGGGAATCGGCTGTTAAGCTGAAGGAAAAATCTGCGGCATCAGCCGAAGAAACTCACATATTAAACCGGGAACTTCTGATCGTTAAAGAAAATCTTGAACGAAAAATGGAGTCCTTGGAGCAATTCCACAAGATCGTGGTGGGCCGGGAACTGAAGATGACAGAAATGAAAGAACGCATTGCCGAGCTGGAGGCAAAACTGAAGGAAAAATAATAATTTGAGAATCCCCCTGCTCAAAAAGGACATGAAATGAAAAAATTCCATAGTATTTTAGTAAAACTCGTCCTTTCCGTCGCGATAGCTGAACTTGCGATCATGCTTGCTTACGAATATTTTGGGCCGTTAAGAGATCTCATCGAAGCATACGTGTTCCTGGGACCGATCATTGATACAGCTCTTTTAACCGTGGTCATGATTGTCATCTATGTCTGGATGTTGAAAAAACCCCTGGATGAACTTTTGGGAGTCATATGTGCTGTGGCCAAAAAAGACTTCTCCCGGAAAGCCAACGAAAAAAGAAAAGATGAATTCGGCCTGATAGCCACTCATTTCAACAGCATGATGGAAACACTTGAAAACTGGAACCGCGATTTAGAGGAAAAGATAAAGATGCGCACGAAAGAACTCCATGAGGCCAATGAAAATTTGAAATTCATCAATGAAGAGGTCTCAGCGACCAACGAGGAATTGCAGACAACCACCGAGGAACTGCGCCAGGCCAATGAGGAACAGCATCAGGCCAATGAAGAACTTGTCGAATTAAAGGAAAACCTCGAAAAGAAAGTCAATGAACACACCGCCGAACTGCAGGGGGCTAAAAAAGAATTGGAGAAGAAAATATCCAACATGGAGCGGTTCAATCAAGTAACAGTGGACCGGGAGTTGAAAATGAAGGAGTTAAAAAAACGGATCAGGGAATTAGAGGCAAAGCAGACAAAGGATGCGGAGGAATGTTAAGAAAATCGCTTATCGTGTTGGCTATGATTCTTATTCCGGTGGGGAATATCCCGGCTCAAGAGGCCGGTACCGGCAAGGTTGCCGAACAGTTTCAACTAAAGACGACCGCAGAGTTATTGGCAACTCTCCTGATGACCGGACGCAATATCCTGGCTGAGGCCCAGACGAAATACAGAATAAATGACTACCGTGTAGGGAACAAAAAATTTACTCCGGCTGTATTTACAGCTTCTATCAATGAAACCTTTAAACAACAGACAGGGATTGATATTCTAAAAGGGGACAATGGGACAAGCCAGGCGCAGGATCAGGATTTGAAGTATCTCAAGATATTACTGGATGCCTCGGCAAAAGTGTGTGCAGATGAGCAGGGCATCATCAATACCCGGGGAATCGGCTTTAAGGGCTTTATCCCGGCGACTTACGGCCGGGCAGCGGCAGATATCTTTTATGCGAAGACGGACATAAGACTCAAGCAAACATCAATCAAATTCCGTAACAGTTATAACGTTCCCGATGCTATAGAGGAAAAGGTCTTAAAAGAAATGAGTAAAAAGGACTACCCTAAAAACAAATCCTGGTTTGCCGATGAAGGCGGGAGTGTCAGACTGATGAAGCCGCTTTACATCGAAAAATCGTGTCTCGTCTGTCACGGGGATCCGAAGGGGGCACGCGATGTTGCCGGAAGAAAGAAAGAAGGCTACGCGTTAGGAGAATTACGCGGAGCCATCACCGTACTCATACAAAAGCAGGAAAAGCCATAAGAATAATGCGTCTCACCATTGTTAAAAAAATAACCTTCCTGTTATCTCTGATGTTAGCCATTGGCACAGCGAACGTGGCGGTCATCTATTATTATCAGACTCAAGCCAGGCACAACACCCATGTCGTTAATGTAGCCGGCAGGCAGAGTATGTTAGCGCAGGCCATAACGAATCTTGCCCTGTCCATAGCCAGCGGTAAGGATAGCGACCGCAGAAAATTAACCGGAAGCATTGAGGAATACACCTCAACTTTAAAAGCCCTCTTGCATGGCGGCAAGGCCATGGGAAGAAAGACCCCGCCGGCACCGGGCATAATGAAGGGTTTCTTTAATCGTAATACTTCCATCTGGCAGCCATTTAAGAAAAAAGCAGAGATCATATCAGAACAACAGCGGGACAATCCTTCCTTCACAAAGGCTATCGCCTATGTCAGGGATCATAACGAATCCCTTCTTAACGCAAACGATGATGTGGTGACTGCCTACGATAACCTTCCTGACAGTGCCGCGTATGCCCATGAGATCAATGTTGCCGGAAGACAGCGAATGTTGTCGCAAAAGCTGTCCAAACACGCCTTTGCCATAGCCACGGGAGCCGCCAAGGAACACAAGAAGCTGAAAGATACTATTGAACTCTATGAGAAGTCATTGGTGGCTATGCGGGACGGAGGGGTCTCAATCCCCTGGAATAAAGAGATAAAAATCTTGCCACCCGACGCGCAGACTGCCTTTAGCGTTGCCGAAAGCCAATGGTATGAATTCAAGACAAAAATACGTATTATTCAAAAAGAACCTCGCGAGAATATCACCTTTAGAGAAGCCATTGACTATATCCAACGGCATAAGGATGACTTATCAGGAATCAATGCGCTGATAACACAGACGTTTGATGATATATTCAGCAGAAAAAACTTTTTCTTAAAAAATTTATTGTTGGTGATGCTGGGGCTGGATATCTTCTTCTTTATCATCGGGTACTTTCTCGCGGTTAAGATTGCTGATCCCATAAAATCCCTTTCCCGGGTTGCGGCAAAAGTGGCAGAAGGAAATTTGAATATTAAAGCCGAGGTAACTACCCGGGACGAAATCGGCGACCTGGCCGGGACATTCAACAAGATGCTGACAGACTTGCAGATTTCACGGGATGAACTCATCACTACCAAGGATTACACCGAGAGTATCATTGCCAATATGCTTGATACTTTAATCATTATTGACCCTGACGGTAAAATAAAAGGAGTAAATAAAGCTACTCTGAATTTATTAGACTATAGTGAGGAAGAACTGATCGGAAAAGACATCCGTGTCCTATTTGAAGAAGAAAAAACGTCCTTTAAAGGCACTGGTCTTGAAAATCTCATTGAAACCGGAGATCTGACGAGGCATGCTCTTGATATGACCTATTTAACAAAGTACGGCAAAAAAATACCGGTTAGTTTCTCGGGTTCGGGGATGCGGGACAAAGAGGGCAAATTAGCAGGTGTTGTCGGCGTGGCAAAGGATATGCGCGAGATACAGGCTCTTATCACTGATTTGGAAAACGTAAAAATCAAGCTTGAGGAGGGGGCCAAGACGTTAGAGAAGAAGGTGGATGAGCGGACAAAGGATTTAACCCAATCCCAGGAAGCCATGGTTAATATTATGGAAGATATCAAGGAAGAACAGGAACTGGCAGATCAATTACGGAAGAAAGCGGAAGCTGCCTCCGTGGCCAAAAGTCAATTTCTTGCCAACATCTCCCA
>CBDUYP010000129.1:0-3700 GCA_965371485.1 uncultured bacterium | reverse complement strand
TAGGGGTTATTCTAACCGGTGCTAATGCCGACGGGAGTCAGGGGCTTAAGAAAATTAAAGAAAACGGCGGGCTAACCATTGTCCAGGATCCCAAAACAGCAGAATCTGATCATATGCCGCGTGCTGCTCTTGGAGTATGTCAGGCAGACCATATTTTACCGCTTAAGGCCATCAGCCCTTTTTTAAGGCAGTTTCATTAGGAGTTTAAAAAGATGTCTCAGCCAGCTACAGAAATTCCTCCGGCAAAAATTTTGATTGTTGATGACCGGGCAGAGAATCTCTTTGTTATGGAAAAAATACTAAAAGACTTTAGTGGAGGCCTTCTCAAAGCGCGGTCCGGGCAGGAGGCCCTTTCACTGATGCTTCGTCATGACTTTGCCCTGGTTCTTTTAGACGTTCAAATGCCTGAAATGGACGGTTTTGAGATGGCTGAGTTGATGAGAGAAAACGAAAAGACCCGGGATATTCCGATTATCTTTATCACGGCTATCAGTAAGGAGCAAAAATATGAATTCAAAGGTTATTCCGCCGGAGCTGTGGATTATTTGTTTAAGCCTTTAGATGCCCATATCTTGAAATCCAAGGTTAATGTCTTTGTCGATCTTCATGCAAAAAATACGCTGATTAAAAGGCGCTCACAAGAGATGCAAGAGGCCAACACGATGCTTAAAGATTTACACAAAAGACTCGAAGAACAAAACCAGGAACTTCAGAAACTTGATAAGCTTAAATCCGAGTTTGTCGCAACGGTTTCTCATGAATTGCGCACTCCTATCGTCGGGATCGGAGCGGTTATCGCGAATATCCTGGCAGGAGTCACCGGCGAGGTGAGTGATAAAGTGAAGGAGTATTTACTGATGGCGGATAAGGATATCCATCGCCTGGACCGGTTGATTACAGAGCTTTTAGATTTTTCCAGGATAGAGAGCGGCAACCTGCAACTTAAGAAAAGCCAGGTAGATGTTTGTGCATTAGTCAAGAACGCGGCACAAACTCTTAAGATACAAATTGAAGCGAAGGAGATTTCCCTGAGGACACATTTTGATAAGGAACCGCATCCTTTGTATGTTGATGGGGATAAAATTGCGCAGGTCCTGACGAACTTTATTCATAATGCGGTTAAATTTACACCCCGGGGAGGACGTATTGAAGTTGTCATTGAGGTTGCCGGAAACAAAAAAGAAACACAGATCAGTGTATCTGACACCGGAGCCGGTATCAGGCCGGAAGACATAAAGCATGTTTTTCAACGTTTTACCCAGTTTAACCGGAAAGAGGGAAAAGGATCCCATGGATCCGGTTTGGGTTTGGCTATTTGCAAAGGGATTGTTGACGCGCATCAGGGAAGGGTTTATGCCGAAAGCGCTGTTAACAAGGGGAGCAAATTCATTTTTACTTTACCTTTAAACAAGGAGACGGATAATGCCTAAAAAGAAGATTTTGCTCATAGAGGATGAGGAAAATATCGCGACAACGTTAAGTGACCGGTTTAAATTCGAGGGATATGCTGTTGTTGTTGCCCGGGAGGGAAAAGAAGGAATCGAAAAGGCCAAAAGGGAGAAACCGGATATTATTCTTCTTGATATTATGCTGCCTGATATGAACGGCCACGATATTTGCCGGACTCTTAAAAATGATGATGAGGTAACAGCGCCTGTGATCATGATGACAAGCAAAATCGATGCCGTTGATATCACCAAGGCCAATGAATCCGGTGCGGATGATTTTGAGGTCAAGACCGGAGACTACGCTGCTTTAAGCAATGCTGTGAAAAGATTATTTGAGAAATCTCCCCAAGAGTAATTTCTCCTCGTAGAAAACAATCATAGAATAGCGTTGTCCCACTATTTTAAAAGGGTGGAAACGTGCATATACTATCACTGTTAAAAATAGTAAGCAGGGGAAGGTCTACCTATGGAGGAGATCAAATGTTAAAGAAAATCTTTTTGTTAAGTATTTTCACGGCTGTTTCTTTTGGTTTTGTCAACGGGGTAGGGGCTGATGAGATTTCTGAATTAAAAGAAAAAGTTCGAATCATGCAGGAAAGAATTGAGCAGTTGGAATCTGAAAAAAAGAATCAAGCGTCAGCAATCCCAAAAGAAAAATGGAAGACCAATGTCCGTGGAAATTATTACTGGGATACACGGGAATTTAATACCTTTTCCCTTGTCACCAGCACAACCGGGCTTCCGTACGGGCTTTCTGTTTGGGGTTTCGTGGATCTGCACGGGGATCAACATGAAGTACAGGATAATTTTGATCAGACGCGGTATTTTCTGGAATACCGTTTAAGCCAATCCATTAATCCTGACTTGGTCGGCAGACTTAAAGGTTTAGGTTTTCAGGCCGAATATAATGATTCCAACGGCAAGGCCAATGAGGTGCTCCGTTTGGGATTGACTTACAAACATACCCTCCCTTCTTTTTCTCATAAAAAAGGCTGGCTGCAATGGCGGGCGTTCCCTTATGAAACAGACGGCAAGGGCCAGCAGATGAGCCTGATTTACAATTTTCCCCTTATGAAGCGCGTTTGGATAAGCGGGTTCGCGGATCTTAATCTTCGCGAAGGCACGGATGACCGGTGGGTTATCGAACCGCAGCTTAATATTAAATTAAACGAGAGGTTTAATTTTATCACGGAATACCGCTACAGCGGCTTTGAAGCGGCAAGTGCCACGCTTGACGGTGAGGGCGTGGCTTTCGGGCTGTCCATGGCTTTTTAATTGGAGGGGTCTTATGAAATCTTTAGAGGTTAAACAGTATATTCCTATTGGGATTCTTATTTGCGTGGGATTGGGCTTAAGTCTCGTAGGATTTAACATCGCACGCAGTGGAGAAACGCAGCACATAGAGGACAAGTTTCAAAAAGAGGCTTCCGCGAGCATTCTCACCATCAAAAACGGCATCGACATCAATCTCGAGAATTTGAGATCTATCAAGGCTTTTTATATGGCCTCCAAGGAAGTCGAACGGCAGGAATTCCGTTCGTTTGTCCAGCCGATTTTATCCCGGCATAAAAACATTCAGGCCCTGGAGTGGATTCCCCGTATTCCTGACGAAAAGAGGGCCGCGTATCAGGAGGCCGCCCGAGCCGACGGTCATCCGGATTTTCAGATCACTGAGAAAAAAGACGGGAACATGGTTAAGGCTGATCAGCGGGAGGAGTATTTCCCGGTTTATTATGTGGAGCCTTTTGAAGGAAATAAGAAAGCCTTTGGATTTGATCTGGCTTCTAACGAGACGCGTAAGCGCAGTCTTATCAAGGCGCGTGACACAGGCCGGTCCGTGGCCACGGCCCGGATCACGCTTGTTCAGGAGAAGGGCAGTCAGTCCGGGTTCCTGTTGTTTAATCCGATTTATCATAAAAATATGTCTGTCAGCTCTGTAGAATCCCGGCGAAAGCATCTTACGGGCTTTGCCCTTGGGGTTTTCCGCATCGGTGACATGATAGAGGCCTCATTGCGGAATTCTAAAATAGCGGATATGGATATTTATTTATTTGATGATTCTTCTCAACCCGAACCCCAGATGCTGCATTTTCGTCCCGCCCGGATCTCTGATTCAAAAGAATCACAAACGAGAAAGAATAAAAAGAAAACAGAATTAACAAAGGGATTGCATTACGCCGAGACGTTTGATGTCGGAGGCCGCAGATGGACGATTCTTTGCGCGCCCGGGGCGCGGTTCGGTGCGTCTTTAA
>CBDUYP010000128.1:0-3701 GCA_965371485.1 uncultured bacterium | reverse complement strand
AAGGATCGGGATCACAGAGATCCTTGTTTTGACGCCCAAGGTTAAAGAACAAATCTTGCAGGGGGCAGGGGAACTGAAAATAAAAAAAGCCGGTCGCAGAGAAGGCATGATGACCATGCGTGAAGACAGTCTGACAAAGGCTATGGCCGGGTTAACAACCCTGGAAGAAGTTTTGCGTGTCACAGCGCCGGATGAGGAGTTGGGTGAAGATGATGGCCGAAACATTAAAAAATAGGATTATCAACGCGCTCGTTAAATCGTTGAATATCAAAAAGAAAGATATCAATGATGCCGTCAAATTACAGGAAGCCCAGGGTATCAGTTTTGACAGGGCATTGATTGAACAGGGTCTCATGAATGAAGATGATTTGTTGGAGGCGATCGTTAAAGAACTGCAAATTCCTTTTATTCGCCTCAAAAAATATAAGATTGATCCGGCCCTGCAGGCCTTCATTCCGGAACATATTGCCAGACAATACCATATCATTCCTCTTTCGAAACTCGGGGAAACCATTACGGTGGTGATCGCGGATCCTCTTAATGTTTTTACTTTTGATGACCTTAAAAGTATCACGGGCCACGATATTGACATGGTGATGAGTACGGATTCTGATATCATGGCGGCCGTTAATAATTATTACGAATCCGGTTCTGCCATCAGCGTCAAAGATGTCAGTAAGGACATTTCTTTAGAGGATTTTGAGATTGTTCCCGGAAGCGACAGCATGCCGTCGACAGAGATCAGTGTTGATGAAGGGGAACAGGCCCCGGTCATCCGTATCGTTAATCTCATTATACGTGAGGCTTTAAGACAGCGGGCTTCGGATATTCACATTGAACCGATGGATGATTGTGTCAGAGTGCGTTATCGCATTGACGGGGTTTTGCAGGATGTTATGAAAATCCCCAAAAAGAATAAAAATGCGGTTATCGTCAGGATACAGATTATGTCGCAGTTGGATATTACGGGAGTCCAGACGCCGCAGGACGGCCGGTTTAAAATGAGAATTGCCACCCAGGAGGTGGACTTCCGTGTGTCTTTATTGCCGACGACGTTCGGGCAGAAAATCGTTCTGCGTATTTTAGACAAGAGCAGTCTCAAAATCGGTTTGGATGGACTGGGATTTTCCGCGGGAGCCATAGAAGTGCTTCAGGAGGCGATCAAGCATCCTTTCGGAATGATTCTCGTGACAGGGCCGACAGGGAGCGGAAAATCGACAACGCTGTATTCGATTGTGAATCAGATGAATACTGTCGAGAGAAATATTGTCACCATCGAGGATCCTGTTGAGTATCTTATCGAGGGATTGACGCAGATTCAAGCGCGGCCGGAAATCGGGTTGACCTTTGCTTCCGGCCTCAAGGCTATTTTGCGTCAAAGCCCGGATATTGTTATGGTCGGGGAAATCCGCGATTTTGAAACAGCCGATATCGCGATCAAGGCTTCCTTGACCGGACAGCTCGTTTTTTCGACCGTACACACCAACGATGCCGTCGGCGCTTTGACGCGTTTGGTGGATATGGGAGTGGAACCGTTTTTAGTAGCCTCCAGTTTGGTAGCCGTTTGTGCTCAGAGATTGTGCCGGAGAATTTGCAAGCGGTGTAAAAAGCCCGTGACGATCCCGAAGGAAGTGCTTAAGGAGTTGGATTATTCTTTCAAGGCGGGAACGGTTTTTTATGAAGGCACAGGGTGTGATAACTGCCGGCAGACAGGTTATGCGGGACGTTTGGGAATAACCGAGATATTGAAGGTTGATGACACGGTTCGCGAAATGCTGGTCGCGGGAAAAGCGTCAGATGACATTAAAGAGTATGCCTGCAAAGATAACGGGATGGTGCTGTTACGGGAGGATATTATGCAGAAATTCATCAAAGGTGAAACAACCCTGGAAGAGGTTTTACGGGTGACTTCGAAAGAATGACGAAAATATTTTCTACGGGAATATTTAATGGTAGAATATTGATCATAGTAACAAAAAAACACGATGCCTACGTTTAAATATATTGCAAAAGATCAGAACTCCCGGAATGTGTCCGGAAAAATGGTTGCTGAAAGTCAGTCGCAGGTTATCGAGGAATTACGGAAACGCAATTTAACCATCATTTCCGTGACACGTGTTGCGCAGTCCATCTTCACAAAAAAATCCGTTGGACGCAAGAAAGTCAAACCGGACGATGTCGTGATATTTACCCGTCAGTTGGCAACCATGATTGAGGCGGGTATCCCGATTTTAGAGGCCATGGATGCCTTGCAGGAACAGGTCACACATCCCTATTTCAAAAGCGTGATTGCCTCCATCAGAGATGATATTCAGCTTGGCAGCGGTTTATCCGCTTCCTTCGCCAAGCACCCTGCGGCATTTGACCCCCTCTATGTTAATATGGTGAAAGTAGGGGAAACCGGAGGAGTTCTGGACACGATTCTTGAACGGATTTCCTTTTATCTGGAAAAAACTTTAAAGTTGAAGCGAAAGGTGAAGTCCGCTCTGATTTATCCGGCCGTTGTCGTTTCCATGGCGATCATCATTACGGTTCTTCTTCTCGTTAAGGTTGTCCCGACGTTTACCGGTATTTATGGCTCATTCAATGCGGAGTTGCCGGGTATGACGCAGGTTCTTATTGCCGTGAGCAACGTGATGCAACGTTATATTTTATTTGTTATCGGCGGCGTCATGCTCTTTTTTTTTCTGATGGCCCGCTGGTATCGTACGGATGCCGGAAAGTTGATTATGGACAGGGCGACTTTGAACGTTCCGCTTTTCGGGCCGCTGATCCGAAAGGTCGCGATCAGCCGTTTCAGCCGTACGTTGGCTACGCTGCTTCAATCCGGTGTCCCTATTTTGGAGTCGCTGGAGATCGTCGGTAAGTCGATCGGGAACCGTGTCCTGGAACTCGTTATGGACGCGGTGAGAGCCAGTGTGCGGGAAGGGGAAAGTATTTCCGCGCCTTTGGCCAAAAGCGGTGTCTTCCCGCCGATGGTCACACGGATGATTTCTATCGGGG
Source organism: uncultured bacterium (assembly GCA_965371485.1). Taxonomy (GTDB): domain Bacteria; phylum Omnitrophota; class Gorgyraeia; order Zapsychrales; family JANLHA01; genus CBDUYP01. The sequence continues at coordinate 698 of CBDUYP010000128.1, read as the reverse complement.
AGAAATCCGGACAGTTAGAAAAAATGTTGACCAAGATTGCCGAATTTTATGACGACCAGGTTGATGCCATGGTCGCGGGATTGACCAGTATCATTGAACCGCTTATTATTGGAATTCTCGGGATTGTTATCGGTTTTATCGTCATAGCGCTTTTTTTACCGATTCTGAACATCACGCAGCTCATATGAAGACCCAAAACGCGAAACATCATCATGTCCTCCATCATGGAATATTCTGTTTTTTGATAGGGTGTTCCGTTATTTTTCTACTGTCCTCGTCGGCATATGCCGAAAACAGGAGAGGCAATGGATTTTTATCAACGGATGAGGCCTTGGCGCAGACTCTTGCGGATTTCGAAAAGCATAAGCGCAAAACAGTTAAAGTCAACAATAAGATTTCAGAGAAGAATAAGGCTATTCGTAAGCGGATCGCCTTTTTGAAACAGCAGATGAATGAATTGAGGAATGATAAAGCTACCTTATTGAAAGAGTTCCGAAGAGTGAAAGATGCCCTTCGATTAGAGTCCACATTGCCTTCCTCGAAGAAGAAAAGAATGCAACAGTTTGAAAAACGTCAAAGTCGGCTTAAAAACGAACTGAGAGAGATAGAAAAAAAGATTCAAGACAGGCAGGAAAAGCAAGCTTTTTTGCAAAAGACCATCTCGAATTTTAAAAATGAAATCGTCAAACTTCAACAAC